>DPSW01000296.1:3993-6285 GCA_003527145.1 Clostridiaceae bacterium
AATCCCCATTCTGTACTTCCCCATATCCTTTCATCTTCTGTTGTGCAACCTTCAAGCTTTGCATTGGGGCTGCATCCGTAACATACATGAGCTGCTAAATACATGTTGGGATCCTCCAGCGACTTGAAATACTCCTCTGCCTGCTTGGCTAACTTACCGCCCTCGAATTTAACGATCCGCCCTTTTTCAACAATATAAGTTATCGTTTCACTAAGAACACCAAGCTCCAAGTCTCCTCCGCCGCTATATGCTCCATCGAAGGTAATCCTTCCATTTATGGTTTCTTCCTTCGGTGCCCATCCAATCTGTCCAATCAGAAAGTGAGCGCCAGGTGTGCTATAGTCAATCTCATTATTTATAGGACGTTTAGGATCATTTTCAAAGGTAACATCAGTGCCGGCTTTATTTGTAATCCTAACTTTTTTCGCTGTCTTTGTAAGATCTGTCAGCTTAGTCTGAAATTCCTTTTGAATTTGCATATCTACAAGCCCAATATTTCTTACTATTCTCTCAATTCCTAATCCACCCAGCATAACTTGACGAGTTCTTCCATTTGTGACAGCCTTGTCCCAAATAGGTGAATAAAGCAGCCATTGATCGTTTAATTCAATCCATACATCTGTCTGGTCAGCGCATGCTTTAAGCGGGTCAGGCAAATAATCCATAGTCAAGGAACCATATCCTTTCGGTGTCGAATGCCATGCCAGCATAGCTTTTGCCCCTAATGCATCAGCTATTTTTGTAATTTCTTCGGCTACTCTGAAATCACCGATAGAGTCAATTGTAACCAACACACTTTCACCTTTTTTAACCTTAACCATATCATGCATTAGTTTATACGCTGACTTCGTTAATTCCATGTCTAAAAATTGTGCCATTACATTTCCTCCTTATTTTCTTCTTGCTCTATTTTTAATGGTCTTAATTTCATCAAAATTATATATATTATTATAGATGTCGCTAATGAGTTAATGGATGCTATCCCTGCTTTCACTGCAAATCCAACAATACAACCTGCTGCCCAAGCAATTAGCGCATTCATATTCCATGCCGGAATTTGACTTTCATCTTTGAATCGATAGTTTTGCTTTCTGATTATATAATAATCTGCCATAATTACTCCAGCCATAGGAGGTACTCCTATACCAAGTATGCTTAACCAACTGGCAAAATATTTTGCGACTCCCAAGCCTCCTAATGCTGCCCCGATAGTGCCGACTGTTAAAGTGATCTTCTTTTTTTTGACATGAATCATATTAGATAAGCCTAAAGATGAAGTATATAAGTTATTATCATTAGTAGTCCATTGTGCAAGTATCAAAACTATTAGAGCAGGAAATCCCAAGCCTAATTTCAGCATTGCTTTAGGCAAATCGCCTATGCCGGTAGTTAGTGTTGTCAAATATCCTGCGATAATGATAAAAGTATTAGCTGCCAAATACCCAAATATAGTAGCTATCCAAGCTGCTTTTGTATCTTTTGAATATCTAGTTATATCAGCTTGTGCTGAAGCGCCCGCAGCAAATGACCCTACAACCATTACAATGCCAGCACTTAATGTTACATTGCCTTGAGGTACGATCGATACGGTATTACCCCATCCACCTATAGACTTTATAGCGGCAACTGTACCAATAGTAGCAGTAATAACAATCAAGGGAACGGCAATTTTGCTAAGTGCATCTAATCCCTTATAACCGAAATATGCCGTTATAAGCATCAGCATTCCACCCCAAAAGCCTGCGAAACCAGGATGGGTTATAAAACCTGCGTTTGGAAACATAGCATTAATAGTATTACCGAATAAACCGGATTGAACTGAAAACCATCCTGCCATTGTGAGTGCTAAAACCAGACTGACAATTTTGAAGCCTTCATGTCCAAAGCTATAGATAGCAAGTCTTGAAGATGATAATCCTTCTTTTGCACCTGCTGCTCCAATAGCTCCGCCGAAAAAGGATAGAATTGTGTTCCCTACAATTGCCGCCATTAAAGCATCTTTAAAGTTCAACCCTGNNGCAAAATCCCGCTGCAACCATCGCTACACTAAAGATGCTTTTTCGTTCACTTTGAGGTATTCTTTCAATAGCATAATCATTATTTGCCGTTTTTGCTTCTATTTGTGTTTTCATCATAAAAACCCTCCTTTCAACTACACTATACAGCATAATGATTTCATGCTCATTATTTGAAATATCAAAAATAAACTAATAAATTGTGCACCTGCACAATTTATTAGTTTATTCAAAGTATTCGGATACAATAAATATCAATGTATTCAATAAGTAGGGC
>DPSW01000040.1:0-703 GCA_003527145.1 Clostridiaceae bacterium
CGTGAAAATGCTTCTGAATTTATTTCTATCACATTGGAACAGCATATCGAACAAATTGGTGATAAAGAAAAATACCTTGACTACATCGCAAACCGTCCCAGAGTAGAAAAATTTGATACCCATGGTCTGTTTACAGTTGGGGAGCATCCGCTTATTCTTTCGCAAGTTGCAAAAGAGGTTGCAGAGCATACCGGCAATGTGTGGACACCGATCATTTCCCTTCGCCGTGAGGATGCTGTAAAATTTGGATTCGAAAATGCCGACAGCTGGAAGTCGCTGATTTCTTCTAAGGCGATTGAATTTGCGGAAAGCCTTAAAATTCATCCGGACAATCTGAAATGGTATGCGGCATTTCATAATGAGAGCCACCACCCTCATGTCCATATGATTTGTTACAGCACAAATCCAAATGAAGGATATCTTACTAAGGTGGGAATTCGCAAAATGAAATCAGCTCTTGCAACGGAAATTTTCCGGCAGGAGCTGATCCTTTTATACGGAGAAAAAACTCAAAAGCGGGACGATCTTACTAAAGAAGCACGCACCGCACTTCGAAAACTGCTGATACAAATGCAAAGCGATACCCTTAGAAGCGAAAGAATTGAAGAGCTTATCACCTATCTTGGGGAGCGTCTAAAATCTACCACAGGGAAAAAACAATATGGATATCTCAAGGCAGAACTTAAAAATGTGGTGGATGAAA
>DPSW01000040.1:819-5439 GCA_003527145.1 Clostridiaceae bacterium
AGCGATGGAAATTTCAAAAGGGGAATTTATCTTTGATGAATCAGAAATAGCAGATTCTATTATACCTGAACCTCCTGACGATAGTAGTATGCCGCCTGACTCTTTCCTGACAGAAAATGCAGACGATATTTGGGGCGACATTGAACCACAAGAACAAGAGAATAGTCACCATGGTAAAAGTCGCGGACCTTCTTGGTGGAGCGAGGACTATAAGCAGGCAAAGCAATTTTTCTATGGTGATGAGGATGCCGGAATCAGTCAGGATTTTGAAAAGGCCTATAGCCTGTTGCTTTTGGAAGCAGAGCTGAACAATCCCCTTGCCATGTATGATCTTGGCAGAATGAATGCGGATGGTCTTGGATGCAGTAAAGATGCTGATAAATCGCATCAGTGGTATGAAAAGGCATTCACAGTATTCCATGCTTCCGAGTCTGAAAAACCCTGGAAATATACTCAGTATCGTATTGGAAANNTACACAATCTGCAAGTGAAAAATATAAATATGCGGAGTATTCTCTTGCCGGACTATATTATAGAGGTAACGGAGTGGAGCAAAATCATCAAACCGCCTTTGAACTGTATCTGCGATCAGCTATACAGGGCTTTCCCTATGCCAGCTTTGAAGCAGGTAAAATGTTTCGAGATGGCATTGGCTGTGATAAAAATGAAGCGAAAGCAGAAAAACATTTCACTGATGCATTTCATGGCTTTACTTCCTTGGAAAAACAAAGCCATGATGATAAGCTTCAATATCGTCTTGGCTGGATTCTTCTAAACGGTATCGGTACAGAAAAAGATATACTGCAGGCACGAAGTTATTTTGAAAAAGCCGCATTGGTGGGAAACTCCTTTGCCGCCTATCAGCTTGGCAGACTGTACTTGGGCGGTGAAGGTATTCTGAAAAATGTTCCCGAAGCTTTACACTGGCTTAACCTTTCCGCTAAACGGAAAAATCAGTTTGCAGAATATGTCCTTGGCTGTCTTTATCTAAAAGGCGAGGATGTTCCAAAGGATGTAGCAAAGGCAATTTCATATTTAAAAAGTGCAGCTATAAAGGGAAATGAATTTGCCGAATACCGCCTTGGAAAGCTTTATCTTACAGGCGAGGATGTCCCAAAGAATGTGGAAACAGCTTTGCAATATTTGACCGCTTCTGCAAATCAAGGAAATCAATATGCCCAGTACACCCTTGGAAAGCTTTATNNATAAGGAAGAAGCCCTAAAGTGGTTCACACTCTCGGCAGCACAGGGCAACATTTATGCCCAGTTTTTTCTTGACCATATGAATGAATTCAAAGAACCCTCTGTGATGCTGGCAGCTACAAGGCTACTGCACCATATGAGCCGCATTATCGGTGACACCGCACCAGCAAGGATACCGCCGAACCAGCGTGCCGATCGGAAACTTTTGCAGAAGATAAGGGCTAAGAAGCAGGCGCAGGGTCACAAGCATGATGATCATGAACAGTCTATGCACACCATATAAAGATGGGAGGATTTGTATGAAGAAACAAAAAGAAAAAATTAGTAAGCTACACCTTAAAAAAATACTCATGCCAAAGCAGCACCGGAGCGTTAATCGCCCGGTGTTTTTTCATCGCATCGGCAATCGCCACAGATAGGAGGCTCCTATGGGAAACTATATTCATTTTACAGAGGAACAAAAATACCGTGCCAATAATGTTGATCTTATAGATTTTTTATGCCGTCAGGGTGAAAAGCTCATTGCCAGCGGCAGAGAAAAGCGGCTTGCATCAGACCGTAGCATCACTGTCCGTGGCAACGAATGGTATGATCATTCAAAAGAGCGTGGCGGCTATGCCATAGATTTCGTCAAGAANNATAATCTGTCTTTTCCTGATGCGGTAATTTTATTATTAGGCGGTGAACAGGGCATTGAATATATTCCTGCGAAGAAAAAAAGACAGGAAGAGCCAAAGCCTTTCAAACTGCCTGATGCATATTCAGATATGCGCAGAGTTTACGCTTACCTTGTAAAAACAAGAAAAATAGACCGGGATGTAGTCAGGTTCTTTGCCAAAGAAAAATTGCTCTATGAATGNNTGCAGTGTTCGTTGGATTGGATGAAAACGGAGTGCCTCGCCATGCACATAAGCGAGGACTTTATACCAAGGGCATAAGCTTCAAAGGAAATGTGGATGGCTGCAATCCGGCATATAGTTTTCATTATATCGGCAACAGTGACCACCTTTATGTTTTTGAGGCACCCATTGATTTGCTGTCTTATATCACACTGCATCCACAGGATTGGCAAGCACACAGCTATGTTGCCCTTTGCGGAGTAGGCAGCCAGCCCATGATGAAAATGCTCGAGCTAAATCCTCACCTTAAAGAGGTAGTCCTCTGTCTTGACAATGACGAAGCTGGGCATAAGGCAACGGAACGGCTGAAAAATCAGCTTACGAAAAGTGGATATAAATGCTGTTTGCTTATGTCCCAAGGCAAGGATTGGAATGATGATTTAATAAACAGTCAGCAAGTACAGAGCGGTTTTGAAATAAAAATGGCATAAGAAGAAAGGAGTTATCCATGATATCTCAAGTTTATATCCTCATAGCAGCGGCTGCCGTGATGTTCTCAGTCATCGGCGGCCTTTCACTTTTAGCCCATTACTATACTCTCAACGGAATCAAGTCTCGTACGGTGGGGGATGGACAACATGGCACAGCAAGATTTGCTACCAAGAATGAAATCAAAAACACCTACAAACACATTCCCTTTAAGCCAAAGGAATGGCGAAGGGGTATAGCATTACCCCAGGTTAATCAACAGGGACTAATCCTTGGAAGCGTTGGCAGGAAAAATGATCTTACAGCACTGGTGGACACTGATGATGTCCACTGCCTGATGATAGGTGCATCCGGTGTGGGTAAGACGGCATTTTTTCTTTACCCTAACCTTGAATATGCCTGTGCCAGCGGTATGAGCTTTCTCACCACCGATACTAAAGGAGATCTCTACCGCAACTATGGAGCCATTGCCCGTGATCACTATGGTTATCATGTGGCGGTCATTGATCTGCGAAATCCCACCCGCTCGGACGGCAACAATATGCTTCACTTGGTCAACAAATATATGGATTCATATCGAGCTGATGAAAAGAATCTTGTTGCAAAAGCTAAGGCAGAAAAGTATGCAAAGATTATTGCCAAAACCATAATCAATGCCGGCAGCGAAAATTACGGACAAAATCAGTTTTTCTATGATGCTGCCGAAGGACTTCTTGCTGCTGTTATTTTATTAATAGCAGAGTATCTACCGCCAACAGAAAAAGATGATGGAACAATCACAGATTGTCNNCATTATAAGTGTATTCAAATTGGTGCAGGATTTACTCGCTCCAAGCAAAGTAAAAGGTAAGAGTCAATTCCAGCTCTTAATGGATAAGCTCCCCGGCGATCACAAAGCAAGATGGTTTGCAGGAGCGGCACTCAACTCAGCAGAGCAGGCGATGATGTCAGTTCTCTCCACGGTACTTTCACGATTAAATTCTTTTCTTGACTCCGAGATGGAGCAGATTTTGTGTTTTGATACAGCCGTTGACGCTGAAAAGTTTGTAAATGAAAAATCAGCATTATTTATTGTGCTTCCCGAAGAAGATTTGACAAAATACTTTATGGTTAGCCTCATGATTCAACAGCTTTACCGTGAAATTTTGGCAGTGGCCGATGAAAATGATGGTAAGCTGAAAAATAGAGTGGTATTTTACTGTGATGAACTTGGTACGCTTCCTGCCATTGATTCACTGGAGCTGATTTTTTCTGCCAGCCGTTCTCGCCGTTTGACCATGGTTCCAATCATTCAAAGTTTCGGACAGCTTGAAAAAAACTACGGAAAAGAAGGCGCTGAAATTATCGTTGATAACTGCCAGGATACAATCTTTGGAGGTTTTGCACCCAATAGCCAAACAGCAGAAGTATTATCCAAAGCCCTTGGCAGCCGAACTGTTATGTCCGGGAGCATCAGCCGTGGCAAGAATGATCCCAGCCAGTCTCTGCAGATGATGGAGCGGCCGCTCATGACAGCAGATGAACTAAAGTCCATCCCCAAAGGTAATTTTGTTGTGATGAAAACAGGCACACACCCAATGAAAACTAAGCTGCACTTATTTTTAGATTGGGGTATTACCTTTGATGGTGTTTATACGGTAGCAGAACGTGCCCACCGAAAGGTTAGCTATGCAGATAAACAAATACTAGAGGAAAATATTATGCGTCGTCATGCAGCATGTATTGCTGTTGATACTGAAAGCGGTGAGCTATTGGAGGAAGTGAGCGGTACCGGTACTTTGCATACCCCTGTTACAGAACCGCAAGTGGATACATCAAAACGCCGTACTCATGTACGGACATCTTAAAAGAAAGGGGTAGAACATGGGATATTTTGATTATTTGTATAAGGCTTCACCTGATGAGCTGCCATCAAGGGCGAGGGTTGTTTATATGTACCTGAAAGACCGTGCAGGAAAGGGGCAGGACTGCTGGCCGGCAGTAAAAACCATTGCCTCAGACTTGGATTTATCACGCAGTACTATCAAGAGGGCACTCCATGATCTTACCAAAGCCGGATTGGTGGTAAAGGAGGCTCGCTACCGGGAGA
>DPSW01000122.1 GCA_003527145.1 Clostridiaceae bacterium
GATCCTTTTGATTGGTATGAGCTCCAGCGAAGAGGCGGCTTCCCCATATTCATGCAGATGTATCTTTCTAAGGGCGTGGCTGTGGAGGAGATTGTAAGAAGGAACACCTCCATGGTTGCAAGGCATTTTGGAATTGAGCAAAGAGGAGAACTGAAAAAGGGCAGCTTTGCTGATATAGCAGTTATTGATCTTGAAAATTACAGATTCCCGTCTCCGAAGGAGATTGATTATAGAAAGCCCCTGACTATGGCAGATGGCGTTGATACGGTAATAGTCAACGGAAAAATAACCCTTGAAAAGGGGCAATTGAAGTCAGCATATTCAGGAAAGGTTCTAAACAGGGATACAAAGTAAAGGGAGGAATAGGAATTATGAAGAAAAGGACAGCAGTATTATTGACAACTCTAATAGTTTTATTTTCATTTTTGGTTACTGCGTGCGGCGGGAACAGCCCCCAAAGCGCACAGCCGGCAGGCGAAAGCACTGCTGAGGTGAAGCCTGCAGTAGGAGGGAGCCTGGTAGTGGGCATCACTGGAGATCCTTATAATCTGGCAACATGGTTATCTAATGATATGAATTCGTCAATGGTTATGAATCTTGCACTGCCGCCTTTGATGGCTACGGATAGCAAGGGAAATAAAGTGCCCTATATATTGAAGAGCTGTGATATAAGCTCTGATGCAAAGGTTTATACAGTGACATTGCATGATGGACTCACATGGCATGACGGCAAGGAATTCACCTCTGAAGATATGGCTTTTACTGCAGAATATCTTGTAAAGCATAAGCTGGGATATGGATTAGATATGTATTCCAATGTGGAGAAAACAGAGATCGTCGACAAGACTACTTTGAAATACTATCTGAAAAGCCCCCAGGTCAACTTTATGTCTCAGGTAGGCTTCTGGATAGATGTGATGCCGAAACATATTTATGAAAATGTGGATGACCCGGCTAATTTTGAATACAATGGGGTAGGCTACGGCCCGTATAAGCTGAAGGAATATAAAAAAGGCGAATATTATTCCTTTGAAAGGGTTGAAAATTGGGCTTTAGCCAATGACGGGCAGGGCGCTTATATAGAAAACATCACCTTCAGGGTCTTCCCGGATGCTAATGCTCTGGTGCTTGCAATGAAGAATGGAGAAGTCAATGTATCAGGCTCAGCGCTGCCTATAGCAGCCCAAAAGCAGCTGGAATCCACACCGGATAAATTTGGGATAAAAAAGGTGAACTCACTGGGTTACGGATACTTTGCATTCAGCTACAAGAATGAATTGCTAAAAGACTTTAATGTTCGCAAAGCCATAGCCATGACCATCGACAGAGATGCCCTTGTAAACACTGCAATGCAGGGCGGGGCAATAAAAATGGAAACACCTATATCACCTGTTTTTGAAGATCTTGTAAAATCAGATATAAAATTCCCTGCTTTTGATGTAGAGGGTGCCAAGAATCTTCTTGAATCCTCCGGATATACTGATAAGGACAATGATGGGGTAAGGGAGTCAGCTACAGGCAAAAAACTGGAATTTGAATTGATATATCGTACTACTACTGCTAATATTGACCCCATTGCCAACGTATTTAAGGCCAATGCAGAAAAGGCAGGCATAAAGATAAACCTTAAGCCTGTTGATCCTGCCACATATACTGACAGGGTTACAAAGCAGAGAAACTTCGATATAAACGTTATAGACTGGGGTGTAATAGACGACCCGGATTCCTCTTTGAGCACTGTATATGCTTCCAATGCCCAGCTCAACTTTATGAATTATAAAAATGAGAAAATGGATGAATTGCTTGCAAAATCTACCCAAGAACCAAGCTATGAAAACCGTATAAAGCTTATGGATGAATTCCAGAAGGAATATGTAAATGAGCTTCCTGCGATTAACACATGGGTAAGGGTCAATGCTTACGGCTATTCAAAGGACTTTGAAGGCTGGGATTTGACTCCCGGGCTTTATGGGGTATTGGATGCAAAGGATATAGTCAAGGTTTATAAAGTAAAATAGGAAACCCCCCCCAAATATATATTGGAGTTCAAAGAAGGATATGAGCCAGATATAATCCGTTCATATCCTTCGCTCCTAAGTTGTGATCAATTTTTAAGCGGCATTACAGGAGGCATAAGTATGAAAAAAGGATATAAGGGCTACAGGTCATATCAATACCTGGAGAAGGATTTAGATTATAAGGGGTTCAAGCTATCGAAAGAGATCGATAGAGTGGAGCCGTATTTGATTCCGTTGACGGATGAGGAAGAAAAGAGAGCAGAGGCTATCATTAACAATAATATAGTCATATCTCTTCATGATCATCCTACCATCATACCTGAAGACGTGAATGAACTGATGAGTTATGAGAGAGAAGGCAGAGAAGCTACGGCTTTTGAAGGTTTAGCACACTCTTGCCTTGATGCGATTTTTGACAATATGATGGACGGCACCTGCGTCATAGGCTCTAAAGCCGGATGGAAGTGGATTGATGTAATACATGATATGGGCATGAGATCCTGCGATATAGCCCATCAGGATTTCTTGATCAAGGGCAGCAATATAGATGATATCTATAAGGCTAAAGCTGAGGGGAAGATTGCATGGTTCATTTCCCTTGAAAGCGCTACAATGATTGAAAATGAGCTGGACAGGATAGAGATATTATACGGTCTCGGCGCCAGGATGATGGGAATAGCATATAGTGAATCAAACTCCTTGGGCTCCGGCCTAAAGGAAAAGAATGACGGCGGCCTCACGGCCTTCGGACGCCAAGCAGTGGAACGCATGAACAAGGTGGGGATGGCTATCGATGTATCCCACACCGGGGATAAGACTGCTATGGATACTATAAAAGCGAGCAGCAAGCCCATATTCATAAGCCATATAGGAGCGAGAGCATTATGGGATATGAAGAGATTGAAGCCGGATGATGTTTTTAGGGCCTGCGCGGATAAAGGCGGAGTCATAGGCATTGAGGCGGCTCCTCATACGACGATCACAAGAAAACATCCGAGGCATGATATAGATTCCTACATGGAGCACTTTGAATATATAAAGGATCTGGTGGGTATAGACTATGTTGCCTTTGGTCCTGATGCTTTATTCGGCGACCATGTGGGCTTGCATGACCTTTTCAGCAGCAATATGTCTATAGCCGAAAATACCGCAGGCCGCAGCATTGACAGGATTGAGTATGTAAAAGGCCTGGAGAATCCTGCCGAAGCATCGCAGAACATCGTGAGATGGCTTGTGAAGCATGGCTACTCCGATGAGGAGATAGGCAAGGTACTGGGTAAAAACGTTATAAGGGTTTTAAAGCAGGCTTGGAGCTAAACTATATTTCATGATTAAAAAGTGTTTAGGAGGTTCTAACAATGGGAATTAATAAGAAATATGACGGTTATGAAGCATATCAATACTTGGAGAAGGGCAAAGATTACAAGGCCTTCAAGTTTCCGAAGGGTGTGGGAAGAGTGCCTGAATACTATCTGCCCCTTAATGCGGAGCAGGAAAAACGTGCTGCGGAAATCGCTGAAAAGTATATTTTCATATCATTGCATGAGCATCCTGTATTTTTTCCGGAGGATTTGGGACAGATATTCGAGTATAATAGAGAGGGAAGACAAGCAGCAGCTTATGAAGCATTATCAAAATCATACCTTGACGTTGTCTTTGACAACCTGATGGATGGAACATGCACAATATCCTCAAAAAACGGCTGGAAATGGAATGATGTGCTTCATGATCTGGGGATGAGGCTTTGCGATCTGGCCCATCAGGATTTTGTGATCCGCTGTGAGAAGGTGGATGATATGGTAAGGGCACATAGGGAAGGAAAGGTAGCTCTGGTTCCCACCGTGGAAGGTGCCGCAATTCTGGAAAATGAGGTCGAGCGTGTAGAGATACTATATGGCTTTGGCGTAAGGATGATGGGAATAACATATAGCGAAGCCAATTCATTGGGCTCCGGCTTGAAGGAAAAGAATGACGGAGGTCTCACAGCCTTAGGATATAAGGTTGTGGAGAGGATGAACAAGGTAGGTATGGCAATAGATTGCTCACATGTGGGAGACAATACTACCATGGATGTAATCGAAGTGAGCACTAAGCCCGTATTCCTGTCCCATTGCGGTGCAAGAGCAATTTGGAACAGCAGGAGGCTGAAGCCTGATCATGTCCTTAAGGCTTGCGCTGACAAGGGCGGTGTCATAGGTATAGAAGCTGCACCCCATACAACTCTTACGGTGAATAATCCGGAACATTCCATCGATTCCTTTATGGAGCATTTTGAATATATAAAGGATCTGGTGGGGATAGACCATGTCGCCTTTGGCCCGGATACTCTATACGGGGATCATGTAGGACTGCATCATGCATTTGCTTCTAATTTATCGATAAGAAGCTCCCATGAAGGCTCGGCAGAATTCAGCGAGGTGGAATATGTGAGGGGCCTGGAGAACCCGACAGAGGCATCCATAAACATTGTAAGATGGCTTGTTAAGCACAATTATTCCGACAAGGATATAGAAAAAGTGTTAGGCGGAAATATCATCAGAGCACTGAAGGATACCTGGATATAATCGGACATAATCAACTCGTTGTACTATATACAACGCATTAAATATTCTATATAGCTGTTATGCTGACGGATAACATTATTGCTGTAAAATCTTTTTCACGTTTATATATAGTTGATAACTATTGCTAGTGTTACAAGGATAAGACTTTGTGTAGGAGGGATTATATGCTGACTTTAGAAGAAAAATCGATTCTCGAAGAAATCAGCTTTGAAGAGCCGAAGATGCTTTTGTATAAATTTAATAATCTCATACGGCAATCGGGCAGCGAAGACGAAAGAAAGGCTGCTTACTATATAGGGGAGAGATTGGCCGGCTTCGGCATGGACTATGAAATCTTATGGCCGGAAATATACCTGAGCACTCCGGTAAAAGCTGAATTGAAAATAATCGGGCAAAATGAGGAAATCAATGTAAAGACTCCCTCCTATTCAATGTCTACCGGCGACAAATGGGTGGACGGAGAGCTGATCTATGCATCCAGCTACCGGCCGCCTTATGCCACCGACGAGTTTGAGTACAAGCTCCGGTTTGAGAGCGATCCCAAGGGTAAGATCGTCATATGCGATGGAATACCTTCTCCGGATAAGGTGAATGACATAATAAGCAATAAAGGCGTTGCAGCCATCTTTGTTCAGTCAGGAGAAAGGATTCACGAAGGAATATGCACCTCAGTATGGGGAAGTCCCGGATATGAAGACTTGGCAAATATAAACAGGATACCTGTGGTGTCTGTCAATAAACCTGACGGCAAAAGGCTTATAGAGAGTTTAAAAGAGAACAAGGTCAGGGCGGCACTGAGGACCCTGCTGGACGACGGCTGGAGGAAGTGCCCGCTGGTTTTGACCAAGATACCCGGCTGTGAAAGCCCGGAAAAATTCCTATTGCTGCACGGGCACATGGATTCATGGCATAAAGGCATAGGAGATAATGCTTTGGGAAATGCGACCATGCTTGAAATAGCCAGAGTGCTTCAAAATAACCGGAGCAAACTGAAAAAAAGCGTTTGGATAGCATGGTGGCCCGGACATTCTACGGGCAGGTATGCAGGGTCCACCTGGTTTGCGGATCAATTTGCAATGGAATTTCACGACAACTGCATTGCACAAGTAAATTGCGAATCCACCGGGTGTGTCAATGCAAGCACCTATGACGGGATCATGTGGACTGAAGACATGGATGATTTTTGCAGAGAAATAGTTGTGAGCGTGACGGGCATAGAACCGAAATGGACAAGGCCTCACCGTGCGGGTGATTATTCCTTTAATAACATAGGTATTTCCTCATTCTTCATGCTCAGCTCTACCATAAGCAGAGAAAAGATGGAGAAGCTGGGTTACTACGAGGTATACGGATGCGGCGGGAATATAGAGTGGCATACAGAAAACGATGATATGAGCATCGTGGATGAAAAAATTTTTCTCAGAGATACAAAGCTTTATTTAGCGGGAATATATAAAATGCTCAATGGGTCTTTGCTTCCCGTAAATATCAAAAAACTTCTGGAGTCTATGAAAGTCTACCTTCATGAATACCAGACAGCAGCAGGTGACAGCTTTGACTTTCAAATTGTTTTCGATGAGCTGGAAAACCTGGAGCTGTTGGTTGAGGAATTCTATGATAAAGTCGGCAAATATCGGGATGACAGTCAAAAAAGCGATATGATCTGCAATACCATCCTCAGGATCGTGAGGAAGCTCATCAGGATCAATTATACCAGCAGACAGGAATTTAGACATGATCCCGCGGCAATGATGCCGCCTATACCGGATCTGGCTCCTGTCCTGATGCTCAACGGCATGAGCAATACGGATCAGAAATTTTTGGTCACTCAGCTTATAAGGGCCAGAAACAGAGTGCTTCATGCTCTTAGGGAATGCAGGCAGATAATTATGGATGTCTCATTATAAAAATAGACTTAATAGCTGATAAAATGTATAATAGAAGTTAAAAAACATGGCACTGGAGTGTTCCCAATGGTTAAATATAGAATCGCCGTAGTCGCTGCAGATGGAAAAATAGGAATAGGGTTTAAAAATCAGCTTGAAAGCATATTTCATGACGAAATAGAAATAGTGATTTTGAGTCTGGAAGATGCTCAGGAGCTTTTCCTCGGATTTGATCTTATTATGGCTGCCAGTTCCGCCATATATGATGCGGTGAAGAGAAAGGCTCCGTTGAATGCTAAAGTAATAACTGTAATACGCAATATCAATACCTTAGAAGTTCATAAAGTGTTTAATATAGATGCAGGCAGTAAGGCGCTTGTGGTGAGCAATTACTTCTATGCAGCCAAGGAAACTGTGGATTTGCTTAAAGAGATCGGTTTAAATCACATTGAATATATACCTTATTGCCCGGGGACAGACCTGGATGATTTGGATATTAATACTGTTGACCTTGCTATAACTGCAGGAGCTGCACATTATGTGCCTAAGGGAATAAGCAGAATAATCGATCTTGGATTAAAGGTGATAGACATATCTACGGTTATGGAGGTTATCGTAAACCTGGGCTTGCCTTTAGAAAAAATAAATCTGTTTACCTTGAGATATATGAAGGAATTTATAGCCCTTAACAGAAAAATAAGCGATTTGAAGTCCACGCTTGTTGCGGTTCTGGATNNTGGAAGGAAATATAATATTTAAGAATAACAGAGTCGAAAGATATTTTGAAACATGCAATAAAATCAATGTAGGAGACAATATCGCTGAGTTTATAAATAATGGAAATATAATAAATTTCATAAATAGCTTTGATGAAAAGGAAAACGACGTATTCAGCATAAACAGAAGAGATGTAATGATAAATAAAAACTACCTGAGCAATAATAATAAGCTTACCGGTATCGTAGTAAGCTTAAATTACGTCTCTGAGATACAAGACAAGGAAAAGGAAATAAGGAAGAAGCTGGTCAATAAAGGCAATGTGGCCAAATATGATTTTTCCGATATCATAGGCTCCAGTAAAAGCATCAGGACAGTGACCGATATGACAAGAAAGGTTGCTAAGACAGATCTATCCGCCCTCCTTCTGGGTGAGAACGGTACAGGCAAGGAGCTTTTTGCTCAGGCTATACACAGAAATTCTTCAAGGAGGACAGGACCCTTTGTAGCGGTAAACTTTGCTGCTTTGCCGGAAAGTCTTATAGAAAGCGAATTGTTCGGGTATGAAGAGGGAGCTTTTACCGGAGCCAAAAAAGGCGGCAAGCGCGGGCTCTTTGAATTAGCTCATTTGGGTACTATATTTCTTGATGAGATAGGTGATGCTCCTTTGAGCCTTCAGGCAAGACTGCTTCGCGTAATTCAGGAAAAAGAGGTATTGAGAGTGGGCGGAGTGAGCCCAATACCTGTTGATGTAAGGATCATTGCAGCTACCAACAGGGATTTGAAGGAAATGATAGAATTAAATCAGTTCAGGCAGGATCTTTACTATCGCTTGAATACCATAACCATAAAAGTACCTCCCTTGAGAGACAGAAAAGAGGATATACCATATATAATAAATTACTATATGAAGAACCTGAATGCGAAGAAGAAATTTACAAAAGAAGCAATAGAGAAGCTAAATAACCATGATTGGCCCGGCAATGTCAGAGAACTGGAAAATTTGATACATTATGTAGTCGAGATTGTAGACGGAGAAATAATAGATGCGGATGATCTTCCTGTGGATGTCTGCGGCAGCATAGAAAGGCACGAAACAAATAACAATGGCATGGAGGACATCGTTGAGAGCCTTGAAAAGCTCTGTCCTATAGGGGTATTGACTGGAATATTGGAGGAATTGGAAATAGCTGATGACTCCTATGTGAGGGCCAGCCGGTCATATTTGCTGGAAAAGCTTTTATGCAAGGGTATAAATACCACCGATAATGCATTAAGAAAGGTATTGAAAGAATTAGACGGACTAGACTATATAAATGTGGGAAGCACAAAGCAAGGCACCAGGATCACACAAAAAGGCAGAATATTTCTTGATGAGCTTAGAAGATTAGGTGATTGATACATTGATAATGTAAGATGTATCAATCACTTTTTTAACGAAAAGGCAGAAATAATGTTAACTTATTATAAGGGGCGTGGTTTACAATTGCGTTTTTATAGTATATACTTGACTGTATGTTCAAAGTTTTAATTATAAGTTTAAAAATACAAAATCGGGGATATGCAGGAGGAGAAAATGAGAGATATTGCTTTGAGACTGGAAAGAAAAATCAGTGAAGGCGGGGCCGTGGATTTTGATGAAGCCTATATTCTTGGAAGGCTCAGCAAGCCTGACGAGCTTGAGAAACTGTACCATGCAGCAAACAGGATCAGAGAAAGATATAAAGGGAATAAGGTAGATTTATGCTCCATAATGAATGCCAAATCAGGAAGATGCAGCAAGGATTGCAAGTACTGCGCCCAATCCGCTCACTACCACACAGAGGTGGAGGAATACGGTCTGGTTTGCAAGGATAAGGCATTAGCTNNCTGGAAAATGAAAGCTGCGGAGTAGGAAGGTTTTCATTGGTTACCAGCGGAAGGGATTTGGCGGGTGAAGATTTTAAAGAGACATTAAATATATATGGATATATTAAGGAGCATGTAAAAATAAGCCTATGCGCCTCTCATGGAATCTTGACCCATGAGCAGCTGCTGCTTCTTAAAAGAGCCGGGGTTGAGACCTATCATCACAATCTGGAGACAAGCAGGGAATATTACAGCAGGATATGTACAACCCATTCCTATGATGAAAGGATCGAAACAATAAGAAATGCACAAAATGCCGGACTCAAGGTATGCTCCGGCGGAATCATCGGCATGGGAGAGCGCTTGGAGGATAGGATAAAGCTTGCTTTTGAGCTTAAAGCTCTCGGCATAGACTCCATTCCCATCAATGTTTTAAACCCCATAAAAGGAACTCCCCTTGAAAGCTCAGAAAGATTGTCTCAGGATGAAATATTGAAAACTATAGCAATCTACAGATTTATAAATCCAAAAGCCTGTATCAGGCTGGCAGGGGGAAGAAACCTGATAGCGGATTATGGAAAGCACTGCTTTAAAGCAGGTGCGAATGCCACTATCACAGGCAATTATCTAACTACCTCAGGAAACAAGATTGCAGATGACATAAAAATGATAAAAGATTCAGGTTTAAAGGTCGGACTTTAAAAACTCATCTATTATCATTTNNATCAGCTCTGCCTTGCCATTGCTGCTTGAACTTAATACAGCCGATTTATCGGCAATGTGATTGAGCATATCATTAAATTGTTTGGGAAGATTATTTAAATCTTCTCTTTTTATTTCCAGGTAATTTGAATATAACTCGTCTAAATCAAATCTTTCATTGCCTTTTGAAGGGTTTATGCCGCCCAATAATGGAGTGAGGAGAATCTTTATATCATTTATGGACAGGATCTGCTTTAAATTATATATAAGGGATAGAAGTATTATATGATTCCTGCCGTATTTTTTGTTCTTGGGAGGCATAACAGCCTTTGCTTTTGTATAGTTGTTTATCATGGTTTTTGTCAGGATTTTATCGGAAGCCTGCCTTTTAGTATCTGCCAGCTTGTCATCGAAAAGAGTGGTCACCTGATCCACATACAAATCAATACAGGGTATATCGGAAAGCTNNAAAGCTGTATGTCGCCGGATGAAGCTATGTATTCTATGATTTTATCCAATTCTTCTCTATTCATTGCCTAAATCAACGCCTTTCTCATAATAAGCAGTATTCAATATCATAATACTATACTAAAAAAATATATAATATACTTTCTTATACTATTGAATAAAATATTTCAATGAGTTATTATAATTATAACACATAGTAATCAAAACTACATAGTGTGGTAAAACTAAATACACAACAAAGAAAAAATATAATTATTTAGAAAGAAGGATTGATTATTGATGAGATGCAAGCTTAGAGAACCGGTGAGCGGGTTGACCCATTTCGCCGGTGCTGTATTATCCGTTGTAGGAACGGTTTTCCTTATTGCTTTTGCTGTAAGCACAGGTACTCCGGCAGATATAGCTTCTGTTTCCATATTCG
>DPSW01000259.1:0-4119 GCA_003527145.1 Clostridiaceae bacterium
AGGAATGGTTTAAACCATTCCTTATTAATATAAGATGAAGAATGGAGGCACATATATGAAAACAGACATACAAATAGCTCAGGAAGCTAAGATGAAACCCATTATGGATATCGCTCAGGATGTAGGAATCGCTGAAGAAGAAGTTGAGCTTTACGGCAAGTACAAGGCAAAGGTAAATTTAAGCATCTGGGATAGGCTCAAGGATAAAGCCGACGGCAAGCTGGTTTTGGTCACGGCAATAAATCCTACACCGGCCGGCGAAGGGAAATCGACTACTACTGTCGGTTTAGGGCAAGCACTGGCAAGATTAGGAAAGAAGTCGGCCATAGCACTAAGGGAGCCTTCTTTAGGGCCTGTATTCGGTGTAAAGGGAGGAGCCGCAGGAGGAGGATATGCTCAGGTGGTGCCTATGGAGGATATCAATCTGCATTTCACCGGAGACATGCACGCCATAACCACTGCCAACAATCTTCTTTCCGCCGCCATAGATAATCATATAACCCAGGGGAATGCTCTTGGAATAGATATGAGACAAATAGTTTGGAAGAGAGTCATGGACATGAATGACAGGGCTCTGAGGGAAGTCGTAGTGGGATTAGGCGGGAAAGCCAACGGCTTTGTAAGGCAGGACGGATTTATGATAACTGTTGCTTCTGAGATAATGGCGATCCTTTGTCTATCGACCAGCATGATGGATCTTAAGAATAGGCTTTCAAGGATCATAATAGGATATAATCATGAAAATAAGCCTGTCACTGCAGGAGATTTAAAGGTCCACGGAGCAATGGCATTATTGCTCAAGGATGCGATAAAGCCAAACCTGGTGCAAACCCTGGAAAATACCCCTTCCTTCATACATGGAGGACCCTTTGCAAATATAGCTCACGGCTGCAACAGCATAATGGCAACAAAGCTGGGCTTGAAGCTTGTCGATTATCTGATCACTGAAGCAGGCTTCGGTGCGGATCTCGGAGCGGAAAAGTTCATGGACATAAAATGCAGATACGCAGGAATTGCACCCTCTGCCGTCGTAATAGTCGCTACAGTGAGAGCCCTAAAGATGCATGGCGGTGTTAAGAAGACAGATTTGGGCCAGGAAAACGTGCCCGCGCTGGAGAAGGGCTTTGAAAACCTCAAAAAGCATATTGAGAATATAAACAAATTCGGTGTGCCTGCCGTTGTGGCAATAAACAAGTTCATTACCGATACTGAGGCAGAGCTTGCCAAGCTGACGGATCTTTGCAGAATCCAGGGCGTAGAAGCTTCAATATGCGAAGTTTGGGAAAAAGGCGGAGAAGGCGGAGAGGATCTGGCATCAAAGGTCGTTGAAGCCTGTGAAAAGGAAAGCAGTTTTAAGCTGTTATATGATGCCGATGAAAGGATAAAGGACAAGATCGGCAAGATCGCAAGGGAGATCTATGGGGCTAAAGGTGTGCAATATACAGGGAAAGCAGAGAAGGAGATAANNACTCTCTGTCAGATAATCCTGATCTTGCAGGAAGGCCTGAAGGCTTCGAGATAACGGTCAAAGAGGTGAGGGTATCGGCAGGTGCCGGTTTCATAGTCGCGTTAACAGGAGATATTATGGTTATGCCCGGGCTGCCTAAGATTCCTTCAGCAGAAAAGATAGACATAGATGAGAAGGGTGTAATTACCGGATTATTCTAATATAATCGTATCAACTTGCATATTGACGAAAGGAAGTGTTTATTTTTGGGCAGCTTTAAATGTTTTGAGACCACAATAGCTCAAGTGCATGACGCTATGCTGGCGGGCAAGCTGACCTGCCGCCAATTGGTAGAATACTATCTTAAGAGAATAGAAGCCTATGACCAAAAAGGCCCGGCGCTTAATTCCATCATCCTTGTAAATCCAAAGGCTCTTGAAGAAGCAGACGCTTTGGATGCTGCTTTTAAAGAGAAAGGGTTGACAGGTGCCTTGCATGGTATTCCCATTATTCTTAAAGTTAATGTAGATACCTATGATATGGCTACTACGGCAGGTTCCCTGAGCCTTAAGGGATTTGTTCCCGAAGATGATGCCTATATCACCAGGAAGCTGAGAGAAGCGGGGGCAATCATATTGGCCAAGTCAAATTTGCATGAATTTGCAATATGGGGCGAAACGATCAGTTCAATATTGGGCCAGACTCTTAATCCATACGATCTTACAAGGACTCCCGGAGGTTCATCAGGAGGTACGGGCGCTTCCATGGCTGCAAATTTCGGGCTTGCCGGAATTGGCACTGATACAATAAACTCCATCAGATCGCCATCGTCGGCTAACAGCCTTGTAGGCATTCGACCGACAATAGGTTTAGTCAGCCGCGACGGTATAGTTCCCTACTCATTCACACAGGACACGGCAGGTCCTATATGCCGTACAGTTGCCGATGCTGTTGCAGTGCTTGACGTTATAGCAGGCTATGACAAGGCAGATGATGAAACCGCATGGTGCTGCGGGAAAATCCCTAAGACCTATAAAGCATTTTTGAATAAGGATGGCCTTAAAGGCAAGAGAATAGGCATACTGGAAAGCTTTTTCGGTAAAGATGAAGTGCATAAGGAAGTCAATAAGCCTGTTCGTGAAAGCATAGAAATACTAAAGGCAAACGGCGCAGAGCTGATATCCATAACTGAGGAAATAAATTCAGGCTGGCTGACTTCAAGCGTTAGCGTACATTTGGATGACCTCAAGGATCATCTTAATATTTACCTCAAAGCATTGCCGGATTATGCTCCGGTGCATTCTGTAGAGGAAGTTATGGCTTCGGGAAAATATCATCCGGGAATAAAAGAAAATATGGAAAAGGCTATGGCATTAAGCGTAGGGACGCCTGAATACAATCAAAAGCTTGTATTGCGCGCCCAGACCCAGACAAAGGTGATGAAGCTTATGGCAGACTACGAATTGGATGCTATCGTTTATCCCCATCAGCAGCAATTGGTTTGCAAGACTGGAGGAAGCCAGCAGCAGCGCAACGGAGTTCTTTGTTCAGTAACAGGCTTCCCATCCATTGCTGTTCCGGCAGGATTCTCAACACCGTCAGCTGATGCTCCTATCGGTGTTCCGGTTGGCATGGAGATCATCGGAAGGCCATGGAGCGAGCCTGTATTAATAGAGATTGCCTATGCTTTCGAGCAGGCATCTCGGCTGAGAAGAACGCCCGAAAGCACCCCTGAACTGTAAAAATAAATAATAGCAGGAGCTGTAAGATGTGTAGGCTCCTGCTCTATTTTTACCCTTGCATAATACATTAAATAATATTAAAAAGCTTTGGATTTTGGGTATAATACATAGTGTGTGTGAAAAAGCGAGAAAAATGAAATATATAAGGACTATTGTGAAAAATTAAACAAAATTTATAGTACCTTTTAATTTAGAAATGTGATAATATAATCTAAGAAGGAAAACTTGCAGAATTAAACAAAAATGAAAGATATCATTCAAAAATTTCAATAAGGTTTACAAAAAAAGTTGAAATATTGTTTGAAGTTTGTGTATTATTTACATAGTACCTATATATTAACTCTTTAAAAACAAATATTATTTATTAATATAAGGGAGGCTAAGCATGTTTAACAAAGAAAAGCTTGATGCTCAAAAAGCAGAAAGGCAAAATTGGGAAGACAAGAAGATTGCAAAAGTATTAGCAAAGAATCCTGAAAGAAAAGCTAAATTTATGACCACTTCAGGAATGGAAGTAAAAAGACTTTATGCTCCGGAGGATATAGCCGATCTAGATTATAATGAAGATTTGTCCTATCCCGGTGAGTATCCTTATACGAGAGGCGTACAGCCCACAATGTACAGAGGCAGATTCTGGACTATGAGGCAGTACGCAGGCTTTGCAACTGCAGAAGAATCAAATAAAAGGTACAAGTACTTGCTCCAGCAGGGACAAACCGGCTTGAGCGTCGCTTTTGACCTTCCAACCCAGATCGGTTATGATTCGGACCATTCATTGTCAGAGGGTGAGGTAGGCAAGGTAGGCGTTGCTATCGATTCACTAAAGGATATGGAGATTCTGTTTGATGGGATACCGCTGGACAAGGTCAGCACTTCTATGACCATTAACGCTCCTGCTTCAGTGCTGCTTGCTATGTACATAGCCGTTGC
>DPSW01000259.1:4156-12866 GCA_003527145.1 Clostridiaceae bacterium
TATATTCCCGACTGAACCGTCCATGAGACTTATAACTAACATTTTTGAATACTGTGCAAAATATGTTCCCAAGTGGAACACTATATCAATAAGCGGCTATCATATCAGGGAAGCTGGTTCTACAGCTGTGCAGGAGGTTGCATTCACTTTGGCAGACGGTATAGCCTATGTAAATGCTGCCATAAAAGCCGGCCTTGACGTAGATGAATTTGCACCGAGATTATCTTTCTTCTTTAATTCCCACAACGATCTGCTGGAAGAGGTTGCAAAGTTCAGGGCAGCCAGAAGGTTATGGGCTAAAATCATGAAGGAAAGATTCAACGCTAAGGAACCCAAATCAATGATGCTGAGATTCCATACACAAACCGGCGGATCTACTCTTACTGCACAGCAGCCCGATAATAACGTTGTCAGAGTTGCTATACAGACTTTGGCTGCAGTTTTGGGCGGCACTCAATCCTTGCATACAAATTCAAGGGATGAAGCTTTGGCACTTCCTACAGAGAACTCGGTAAGAATAGCTCTCAGAACTCAGCAGATAGTAGCTTATGAGAGCGGAGTAGCTGACACTGTTGATCCTCTTGCAGGTTCATATTATGTAGAAAGCTTGACTTCCGAGATTGAAAAGAAAGCAGCAGAGTATATCTCCAAGATAGATGAAATGGGCGGAGCTGCAAAGGCTATCGAGAGAGGCTTTATACAGCAGGAGATACAGGAGAGCGCATATAAATATCAGAAGGAAATTGAAAAGGGCGAAAGAATAGTAGNNAATCAGCGCCGAAGGGACTTTTGAGAGTCGATCCTCAGGTAGGAGAGCTCCAGAAGAAAAAGCTGCAGGATCTGAGAGCCGGCAGGGATAACGCTAAGGTTGATCAAAGCCTGAATGCTCTTAAAAAGGCTGCATCAGGCGATGAAAATCTGATGCCCTATATAATAGAAGCGGTTAAAGAATATGCTACATTAGGCGAAATATGCGGTATTTTAAGAGAAGTATTCGGCGAATACCAGCAGTCTGTTATTCTGTAAGGAGGTAAATGAGATGAATAGACCAATTAGAGTCTTAGTTGCAAAACCCGGCCTTGATGGTCATGATAGAGGGGCAAAGGTTGTAGCCCGTGCTATGAGAGATGCCGGTATGGAGGTAATATATACAGGACTCAGGCAGACCCCTGAGCAGATTGCAGAAGCTGCTATACAAGAAGACGTTGACTGTGTAGCATTGAGCATATTATCAGGAGCTCATAACCATCTTTTCCCGAAGGTAGTCCAGCTGGTAAATGAAAAAGGCGGAGATGATATTCTTATAGTAGGCGGCGGAGTAATACCTGAAGAAGACATACCCGGACTCAAAGAGTCAGGAATCGCGGAGATATTTACTCCGGGAACCCCGACAGCCGTTACTATAGATTTTATAACACAGAACATAAAGAGAGATTAAGGGTGATTTAGATGGATATAAGAGCAGGCTTGTCCAGCGGCACCAAAAGAGCCGCTGCACGCCTTATCACCATGATAGAAAGCGGCAGCCAAGAGGCAATCGAAATCATAAAGGAATTCTATCATATGACAGGCAGAGCCAGAATTATCGGCATNNATGACCTCCGGGGGCAGGCAAGAGCACTGTGACAGACAAGCTTGCAAAGCTGGTAAGAAAGAAAGGCAAAAAAGCTGCGATTATTGCTGTCGATCCTACAAGCCCTTTTAGCGGGGGCGCCATCTTAGGGGATAGAATCAGGATGTCCGATCTCAATACGGATGAGGGTGTATTCATCAGAAGCATGGGTACCAGAGGGGCCTTAGGAGGTCTTTCCAAAGCCGTACAGGGGGCAATCAAGGTGATGGACATAGCCGGATATGATTACATCTTTGTTGAAACAGTAGGTGTCGGTCAATCGGAAATTGATATTGTGAAGGTTGCGGATACAGTGCTCATGGTGATGGTTCCAGGGCTGGGAGATGATATCCAGGCAATAAAAGCAGGTATAATGGAGATTGGAGACATATTTGCAGTCAACAAATCCGACAGGGAGGGTGCAGAAAGAGCTGCCACGGAAATCGAAATAATGCTTGATCTCAATGGCATGACAGAATACAGACCTCCCGTTAAAAATATTATAGCCAGAGATAATGTGGGTATAGAAGAATTATTTGAAGCTATTGAAAAGCATAATGAATATATGATATCTTCAGGGAATTTCTGCAAGCGCAGAGAAAAAGCGATTGAGACTGAGATATTTGAGGTTTTTAAAGAAAATTTGCTTGGCAGGATAATGAAGCTTCAAAAAAGCACAGATTATTTATCAGACCTTATACTAAAAGTTTTAAATAAAGAGATGGATCCATATTCTGCTGCATCAGAACTATCAAATATATTAAACCAAGAGGAGGGGAGAATGAATGGTTAAAAAGGTTGATCATATAGGAATTGCAGTAAATAACCTGGAGGAATCAGTTAAATTCTATGAAAATATCCTGGGGCTTAAGCTCCAAGGCGTTGAAACAGTAGAGGAGCAAAAAGTAAAAGTTGCTTTTTTGCCCGTTGGAGATACGGAAATTGAGCTTTTGGAAGCTACAACTCCCGACAGCCCTATTGCAAAGTTTATTGAAAATAAAGGCCAGGGAGTGCAGCATATAGCTTTCAGAGTCGATGATTTGGAAAAAGCATTAGAAGAGATGAAAAAACTAGGTATAAGGCTTATTGACGAGAAACCCAGATATGGCGCCGGCGGTGCGAGGATTGCTTTCTTACATCCAAAGAGCACCAATGGTGTATTAGTGGAGTTATGTGAGAGAAAAGGATAGGGAGTGATAAAATGTCAACAGACAGAATTCAGCAACTTAGAAAGATGAGAGAGGCCATATTACAGGGTGGCGGAGAAAAGAAGATCAAGAAGCAGCATGAATCAGGCAAGATGACAGCCAGGGAAAGATTAGGCTTATTATTCGATGAAGGAAGCTTTGTTGAAATTGACGCTTTTGTAAAGCATCGCTGCACAGAATTCGGCATGCAGGAGGTAGATGCTCCCGGAGAAGGTGTCGTATCAGGATACGGCACAGTTGAGGGAAGACTGGTCTATGCCTATGCTCAAGACTTCACAGTTGTAGGCGGTTCCTTGGGAGAAATGCATGCGAAGAAAATATGCAAGGTCATGGATATGGCTCTGAAGATGGGAGCTCCGGTCGTAGGCATCAATGATTCCGGCGGAGCAAGAATACAAGAAGGTGTTGACGCGCTTTCAGGATACGGCAATATTTTTTATAGAAATACAATCGCATCAGGCGTTGTACCGCAGATATCAGTAATAATGGGACCCTGCGCAGGCGGAGCAGTTTATTCACCGGCTCTGACGGATTTCGTATTCATGGTTGACAAAACCAGCCAGATGTTTATAACAGGACCTCAGGTTATAAAGGCAGTTACAGGCGAAGAGGTTTCTGCAGAAGATCTCGGAGGTGCCATGACACATAATAAGGTGAGCGGTGTTGCTCATTTCATCAGTGCAGATGAGAAGCAATGCATAGAGGATATAAAGAGACTTTTAAGCTTCTTGCCTTCAAACAATATGGAAAATGCACCCGAATTTGCTTGTGATGACGATTTAAACAGGATAGAAGATAAACTTAACGATATCATACCTGACAATCCTAATAAGGCTTATGATATGAAAGAAGTAATGGCTGCTATCGTTGACAATGGAGATTTCATGGAAGTCCAGCCATATTATGCTATGAATATAATTACAGCTTTTGCAAGGCTTAACGGCAGATCTGTAGGTATCCTTGCAAACCAGCCTAAAGTATTGGCCGGCTGTCTTGATATAAATGCATCCGATAAGGCAGGAAGATTTATCAGAACCTGCGATGCATTTAATATACCTGTGCTCAATCTCGTTGATGTACCCGGATTCCTGCCAGGCACCAATCAAGAATACGGCGGAATAATAAGGCATGGCGCTAAAATGCTTTATGCATACAGTGAAGCAACTGTGCCTAAGGTAACCCTTATAACAAGAAAAGCTTATGGCGGAGCCTATATAGCAATGTGCAACAAGGAATTAGGGGCAGATCAGGTATATGCTTGGCCTACAGCCGAGATCGCAGTGATGGGGCCTGAAGGAGCTGCCAATATAATTTTCAGAAAAGACATTGAAGGGGCAGAGAATCCTGCAGCGGCAAGACAAGAAAAGATACAGGAATACAAAGAAAAATTCGCAACTCCATATATAGCCGCAAGCAGAGGCTATGTGGATGATGTTATAGAACCTGCAACAACAAGACAGAGACTGATTTCCGCCTTTGAAATGCTGGAGAGCAAGAGGGAAAACAGACCTGCCAAAAAACACGGCAATCTGCCTGTATAGAAAAGGGGGATAATGATGAGCGAATTAGAACAGCTTTCATATGGGCTAATAGTTACATTAGTTGGTATGGGCATAGTATTCATAGTACTCATTGGCTTGGCCTACATGCTTAATGCATTAAAGCTATTGTCCAATAAAGGAACGGCAGAAAAAAAAACTGAAGTTGTTAAGCTAGAAAAAACTGAAGAATCTGCAGAAGTGATATCTGCACCTGCAGAAGATGAGGGAGAGCTCATTGCCGTTATCAGCGCAGCATTGGCAGCTGTTATGGGAAGCAGCAGCAACCTGGTAATAAAATCTATCAACAGAGTGGAAGATAATGCTCCTGTATGGGCTAGAGTCGGAAGACAGGAACAAATGTTTAATAGATTATAGGAGGAATAGAGAAATGAGAAAATTTTTAATAAATGTGAATGGAAATAGCTATGAAGTTGAAGTAGAAGAAGTAAGAGATGGAGCTCCAGTAGCTGCGCCAGTAGCTCCTGCAGCACCAAAGGCAATCGCTCCTGCGCCAAAGGCAGCACCAGTTGCGGCACCAAAGGCAGCCGCTCCTGCGCCAAAGGCGTCTGCAGCTCCTGCAGCAGTCCCAGCTGGAGCATCAACAGTAGTGGCTCCAATGCCTGGAACAATATTAACCGTGAATGTCAAAGTTGGAGAATCCGTGAAAAAGGGGCAAGTATTGTGCATACTTGAGGCCATGAAGATGGAAAACGAAATAATGGCAGCAGGAGAGGCAAAGGTATCTTCCATAGCAGTCAATGCAGGAGATGCAGTAAATACAGGACAGGTTTTATTTGTGCTTGAATAAGTNNCTCTTTCAGCGAAGGGTCTTTTTCAGGATTTTTGTGTTCTTCACAAAAATCCTCGATTAGCTTTCTTAACTTAATAAATTCGTCCTTTGCAATATATACATCCGCAAGGCTTATAGTACCTTTATCCTTTGATTTATGCGAATCATCTACAGTACTCATCTCATCTATAAATATATTTTTTCCTCTTTCAAATATGCTCTCAATCATTCTAGATTTTTGCTGTTTTATTGCTTCACCTACTGTTTCTCCAACCTTAGTTGCTCCAATAGTATATTTTTGTGCTGTAGGCTCATAATATTTCGCTATGATTCCATTTATCTCTTTTGTATGATCTAGCTTTAAAATATTGAATTTTTCAAGCACCTTCACATGATAGTGCACCTTGGCAGGCACTTCTTTCATAATATCAGCTATCTCCTTCACTGTCGCAGCTCTGCCTAAAGATTCAAAGATATTTAGTATTTGTATCCTATAGGGTACAGAAAAAGCTTTAATCTCTTCAACAGTCGTTAAAATCATTTCTTCCAACAAAGAAACCACCTCTTGTATGATTATATCACACTAAGGCATCTGAAAGAAAATAACAAGTCAAAGATTCTGAGGATATTTTGTGCTAGGCGAAGAAACACGACCCGCGCATAGCAAGCTATGTAAGGGTTGTGTTGATGAAGCATAGCGCGAAATAGACCAGAATCTGACTAGTTATTTTCTTGAAGATGACTAAGCTCAACAAAACTTTGAATGGGGGAAATTTAAATGTCATTAACTAAGTCAATATATGATTTTCTTCTAACCATGGGCTTCTCCGCCATGACATGGCAGCAAGGAGTAATGCTCGGAGTATCCTTAGTTCTCATATACCTTGCACTTGTAAGAGGCTTTGAGCCCCTATTATTGCTACCTATAGCTTTTGGTATGCTTCTTGCCAATTTGCCTTTGGCAGGATTAAATGCAGAACCGGTATATCAGCTTGTTACAGACCCTGTGACGGGAGAGCATGTTCATAAGATGGTGGATGCCGGCGGCTTGCTGTATTGGCTGTACAGAGGTGTTAAACTAGGGATATATCCTCCATTAATATTCTTGGGCGTTGGAGCTATGACAGATTTCGGACCTCTTATTGCTAATCCTAAGAGCATACTTTTGGGAGCCGCTGCACAGTTCGGTATATTCACTACCTTTATAGGTGCTTTATTGCTGAACTTTATACCTGGAATAACCTTTACTATCCCGGAAGCAGCTTCCATAGGTATAATAGGCGGAGCAGACGGACCTACAGCCATATATCTTACTGCCAAACTGGCACCTCATCTTTTGGGGCCAATAGCAGTAGCGGCATATTCCTACATGGCATTAGTGCCTTTGATTCAGCCTCCTATAATGAAGGCATTGACAACAAAGGCAGAAAGAGAAATCGTTATGGAACAGCTAAGACCTGTTTCTAAAGTAGAAAAAATAGTGTTCCCAATACTGGTTACTGTAGTAGTATCACTGGTGCTTCCGGCAGCAGCATCCTTGGTCGGCATGTTGATGCTTGGCAATCTGCTTAGGGAATCAGCTACAATGCAAAGCACTCTGCACAGATTGATGAAGACTGCAGAAGGCGAATTGATGAATATAGTGGTAATATTCCTTGGAGTTACAGTTGGTGCTACAGCCAATGGCGCTTTGTTCCTGTCTCCTAAAACCTTGGCAATAATTGCTCTCGGCCTTGCAGCCTTCTCCATGGGCACAGCTGCAGGGGTTATATTTGGTAAAGTAATGTGCAAATTGAGCGGCGGAAAGGTAAACCCGCTGATAGGTTCAGCTGGTGTATCAGCGGTGCCTATGGCAGCAAGGGTATCACAAAAGGTAGGCCAGGAAGCCAATCCTTCCAATTTCCTTTTGATGCATGCTATGGGACCTAACGTTGCAGGAGTTATCGGATCTGCGGTTGCAGCAGGCGTTCTCCTTTCAATGTGCGCTATGTAATGAATGAATTTAAAAATACAGGCAGAAATGCCTGTATTTTTGCTATAATGAGCCATCGGGGACGGTTCTTGGCGGCTCATATGGATTTATAAATTCAATATGAACTATGAGTGCTGTTAATCTTGTTATATAGCTGCAGAAACTTATATAATAGTATCATAATAGGCAAATAATGATATTGACTGTTGCCAACTATATTTGAGGAGTAAAACTATGAAAAATGAAATACTGGAAGAATTGAAGAAGAATAGAGGAAGCTATTTATCAGGAGAGGACTTGAGCAAAAAATTTGGTGTCAGCAGGACTGCCATATGGAAGTATATTAAAAAGCTTAAAGAAGAAGGCTATATAATAAAATCTTTGACCAATAAAGGTTATGCCTTATTGGAAAGCCCGGATATATTGTATCCTGTGGAAATAAAAGGGCTTCTGGATACAAAATTTATCGGCCGGGAGATCATATACCTGGATTCTGTAGATTCTACCAATAGCTATGCAAAAAGACTGGGAGAAAAGGACTTCATAGACGGCACCGTTATAATTGCGGAAGAGCAAATATCGGGGCGGGGCAGATTGGGAAGAGGTTGGGTCTCACCGAAGAGCAAGGGCATCTGGATGAGCATATTGTTAAAACCTGATATAAAGCCTGAGCAAGCCGCTCAAGTAACTCTAATAGCTGCTGTTGCCGTGATGAAGGGAATAAAAGAGATATGTGACACGGATATAATGATAAAATGGCCTAACGATTTGGTGCACAATGGCCGGAAGCTTTGCGGCATATTGACGGAATTGGGAGCAGAGATAGACAGGATCAATTATCTATGCGTAGGCATAGGCATAAATGTGAATTCTGATGAGAAGGATTTTGGCGATCTCAATACAGCCACTTCAATTAAGATTGCATCAGGCCTCCAGGCAGACAGGAAAAAAATCATCGCAGAGGTGCTGAAGTCATTCGAAAATTATTATTCTGCCTTTTTAAAAAATGGAAATATATCTTTCATGATAGATGAGTATAAAAGAGCCTCGGCTAATATTGGTAAGGAAGTCAGAGTGATCACAAAAGACGGCGAGTTCAAGGCGGTTGCAGAAGATATAAGCTGCGACGGGCACCTTCTGATAAAAAGGAATGACGGGCGGATTGAGGAGATAACTTCGGGAGAAGTATCTGTGCGTGGCATATATGAATATATTTAATGAAAAAATATTGCATTGATAATTTAATGATGATAAAATAATTTTGCCGGCATCGTAAAGAGCTGGACTAACAAAACTATTATATAATATCGTCCGGTATCCTTTTGGAACTGGAACGGAGGTGCGAAAATGTATAGTGAAAGAGCAAAAAGTATTATGCCAGTAAGAAAGCTTGTGGTCACAGGCATGCTGGCAGGAGTATCCATCCTGTTGGGGAGTACGCCGTTAGGCTTCATACCCATTGGTCCCGCTAAAGCTACCATAATGCATTTGCCTGTAATAATCGGCGCGATTATGGAAGGCCCCTTGGTAGCAGTAGGCATAGGTTTGATATTTGGCGTATTCAGCATGATACAGGCAATAATGGCG
>DPSW01000164.1:0-9813 GCA_003527145.1 Clostridiaceae bacterium
ATCTCTCATCATGATATTCCTCCCTTACAGATCTGTAAAGGGGGAATATCAAATCATACCCAGTATCTTTTATATATTAAATAATCTTTTTCCGTTTTCAAGTGTCTTTTCTGCTATCTCTTCAAAAGTCATGTCCCTCAACGCGGCTATTTTCTCCGCCACATACCGCACATAAGAAGGGTAATTCCGCTCACCCCTGTGAGGCACCGGGGTGAGATAGGGACTGTCTGTTTCTATTAAAAGCATGTCTAAGGGAACCTCCTTAGCTGCTTCCACCGCCTTTTTAGCATTTTTGAAGGTCACCGGCCCGGATAGCGATATATACATATTGAGCTTCAGACATTCCCTCATCATTTCCACACTTCCGGAGAAACTGTGGAGCACACCGCCCACTTCTTTCACCCCTGAGCTTTTGAGTATGTTCATGGTATCCTCATGAGCATCCCTGTCGTGGATTATCACAGGAAGCTTCAGCTGCTTGGCCAGATCGATCTGCTCCATGAAACGCTTCTTCTGAACCTCCCGGGGAGAATAATCATAATAATAATCCAATCCTATCTCACCTATGGCTCTCACCTTTTGATTCTTCTCAACCAGCCCGGCCAATGCCAGGCAGCTTTTCTCATCCATCTCGGAAGCATCATGGGGATGGACCCCCACCGATGCATATATAAAGTCATATTTTCCGGCTAATTCTATGGCTTTCAGAGAGGCAGCCAAATTGCTGGCAGCATTTAGAATGAGAACCACGCCTTCTTCTCTGCATTTTTCTATGACAGCGTCCCTGTCCTCATCAAATTTGCTGTCGTCCAAATGAGCATGTGTATCAAAAANNCGTGTCTTTCCGTGGTTTCCGTATCCCCATCAGCTTACTGTTGACCCTGAAGCTATTTCGCTTAAAGGTGATACTACGGTGAGCTCCTGATCATTTGATGCTGCCAGTATCATACCCTTGGACTCTATACCGCGAAGCTTCACAGGCTTCAGGTTGGCTACAACCACCATGCTTTTGCCTATCAGATCCTCGGGCTTGTAATACTCTGCTATGCCTGAAACCACCTGCCTGGTCTCATCCCCGACCTGAAGCTCAAGCTTCAGCAGCTTATCTGCCCCTTTTACTTTTTCACAGCCCAAAACTTTTGCCACTCTAAGGTCCAGCTTTGCAAAATCCTCTATGGTTATTTCCGGCTTAAGCTGCTCTGCAGGCTTGGCTTCAGCGGCAGCCTTAGCTTCAGATGCGGATTTTGCTTTTGGCGCAGCCTCCTCCTTCTCGAATTCAACTCTTGGGAATATGACGCCGCCCTTTTCCACCTTAGTCCCGGCTTTGATCCCTCTATAATCATTAAGGCTCTCCAATGTCTTAAGCTCTCCATCCTTTATGCCCAGCTGAGAGAATATCTTTTCCGGGGTATTGGGCATGAAGGGAGTTATCAGCACCGCTATATATCTCAAGGCCTCCGCCAGATTGTACAGGACAGTTCCCAATCGGTCTTTCTTGCTCTCATCCTTTGCCAAAGTCCAGGGTGTAGTTTCATCTATATACTTATTTGCTCTTCCTACCAGCTTGAATATCTCTGCCAGAGCATTGGAGAAAAGCAGCTTGTTCATAAGCTCATCTACCTTCCCCGGCAGTTCAGATGCCATATTTTCAATTTCCGAGTCTATAGGCTCCCCGGCCTTCGGCGAGGGTATAAGCCCGTCAAAATATTTCTCTATCATGGTTATGGTTCTTGATAGCAGATTCCCAAGGTCATTGGCCAAATCCGAATTGAGCCTGTTTACCAAAGCCTCTTCCGAGTAAACCCCATCTGAACCAAAGGGCACCTCTCTGAGAAGGAAATATCTTATGGGATCTACACCGTATTTTTCTACTAAGACCACAGGGTCTACTACATTGCCCTTGGATTTGGACATCTTGCCGCCCTCCAATATTAGCCAGCCGTGACCGAATACTTGCTTCGGAAGAGGCAGATCCAGCGCCATGAGCATGATAGGCCATATGATGGTATGGAATCTTACGATCTCCTTGCCGACCAGATGCACGTCCGCAGGCCAATATTTTTTATAGTCGCTGTCATCCTCCGTGAGATAGCCTAAAATAGTTATATAGTTTGATAATGCATCTATCCATACATAAATTACATGCTTTTCGTCAAAGGTTACAGGTATGCCCCAGTCAAAGGAGGTCCTGGATACGCACAAGTCCTCAAGGCCGGGCCTCAGGAAATTGTTGAGCATCTCATTCTGCCTGGATTGAGGTTGTATGAAGTCCGGATTATCCTCAATGTATTTTATNNTGTGAGCTCCACATCCCTCCCGCAGTCGGGACATTTGCCGTCGACCAATTGATGTTCTGTCCAAAAGGATTCACAAGGTGTACAGTACCAGCCTTCGTATTCGCTTTTATATATGTCCCCCTGATCATAAAGCTTCTTGAAAATCTTTTGCACAATCTTTACATGATAGTCATCGGTGGTTCTGATAAATCTATCATTGGAGATATCTAAAAGCTTCCACAGCTCCTTTATGCCTGCCACTACTTCATCAACATACTGTTTTGGAGTGACACCCTTGTCTTCCGCTTTTCTCTGTATTTTTTGCCCATGCTCATCAGTACCCGTAAGAAACATTACATCATATCCGGATAGCCTTTTATACCTGGCAGCCGCATCAGCCGCCACTGTAGTATAGGAATGGCCTATATGCAGTTTGTCGCTTGGATAATAAATTGGTGTAGTGATATAATATTTTTTCTTCTCCATATCTTTCTCTCCTTTTTTAAAAAATAAAAAAACCCTCAATCCCCAAAGGGACGAGAGCATCGTGTTACCACCCTAATTTATTTTTACTTCACAGTAAAAACCTCAATAAGTGACTATCATCACTTTACCCTGTAACGGAGGTTTCCGGTGCAGGCTAAGCATATACCTCACCTACACAGTTCAAGGACCATGTTCATCCGGCTTTTTGTACCGATTTTCACCTGACATCGGCTCTCTTTGACATATTTCCAGACTACTCTTCCCATCATCACTTTTATATTTGCACGCTTTGGGGATTCCTTTAAGGTCAGTCGCTGGTCTCTGGTATTATGGTATTACATTGGGGGCAATAGTGCATGAACCACTAAACTTCACGAAAGGGCTATTTTTTAACTTTTCATATCTTTTCGTGATTTTGNNTATACAATAAATCAAATATTTAGTCAATCTGATTTTTGTAATCCCTATTTCATTTTCTGAACTCTATTCCTACTAATTAAAAAATATTTATGATTGTGAATTCATTGCTTTGTTTTTAGCCATGAAAAGTTCTTTTTCAAATTTGTACATTTCGATAACAGATTCGCTATGTCAATGTGCGAATTATTAATTGATAATTATTATATATTGTAGTAACATGTATATAAACAACCTTTTTTGTTGAATTTTGTAGTATTTTGTAGTATTATGTAAACTTTTTATTCCAAATATGTGTACTTCTTTTAAGGTTTACCTGTGGTAACAGCTTTTGATCAATGAAAATAAGCCTTTAAGGAGTTTTTATTATGAAAAGTGAAAAAAAATACAATACTTCTAATTGGATTGGTGTCTGCTTTTTAGTCTTGGTTCTAATTTTCACTTTATCAGGTGTTTTTTTGCTTATTCATATCAAGAATAATCTGAGGAAAAGCATTTTAGGCAACTTGAAAAAAGATACTCAGATAATTTCAATGGAAATAGACAAATATTTGTGCCGCTACGGCGAACTGGTTGCTCAGATGCTGACTAATGATGCAATAGTAAGCTTTGTCAAAGAAAATGAATCTAGTGAGACAATTGCATCTAGCCCTGATTACAAGAAGGTTAAAGCTACACTGGAAAGAATCAAAAGCACCAGTAATAATATAGCCCTTGCATGGCTTGGAATGAAAGAGCTTAACTGCTTAGCGACCAATGAAGGCATTTGGGTTCCGGATTATGATTATGATATGGAAACCCGCCCATGGTATATTGAAATGAATCAAAGCAACAGAAAGGTTACCTATACACAGCCCTACATAGATGGTATTACCGGGAAATTTACCTTATCTATAGTATCGCCCATATATGAGCATGGCCGCTTGGCAGGCAGTGTTGGCATAGATATACATATGGAAGAACTCATATCCTTTATAGATTCTTATTCTATAGGCCTAAAAGGCTTTCCTATTTTAATAAGCAGCAACGACACAATAATATATCATCCAAATATGAGCCTGGAAGCTCTAATGAAAATAGAAGAGCTTGGAGGAAAAATTAAAAAAACTGACAGTAAGTTTCTCGGTGAAAGCCCAGAGTTTTATGAATACATAGAAAACAACACAGAATACTATTTATTTTATAACTCAATGGCCTCCAACGATTGGAGAATTGCTGCAATAATCCCAAAATCAGAAATCAATGCTCAAATGAACCAATTAAATACCATGAGGATTATTATATTTGGGTCATTCACAACTATTTTGATTATTATTGCTATTATGTTTCGGTTAAGCAATAATTTCAAAGAGCTAAATGAGCTGTATGAAAAGCTTGGAATAAAGGAAAAAGAGCTGCTGGAAAACAACAAAAAAATTTTTTCCGCATATGAGCAACTGGCAAACTCAGAAGAAAAATTTAAAATTCAATATGCTACGATACAAGACTACACGGAAAAAATTGAAGATTTAAAACAAAAATATGATATTGCAATAAAAGGCACCAATAGCGGTGTATGGGAGTATGAAGTATCCGGCAGAAATTTTTATTTATCAGAAGACTTTAAAAACGCCCTTGGCATAACTGAGAAAAATGGAAAAGATTATAATTCTCTTTTAAATGAATTATTAGCAGAAAATGAACGGAAAAAATTGGAAAATGAAATAGCAAGGTTCATGAGCGGCGGAAGAGAAGAGATATACTGCCAGGTAAACTTAAAAAATAGCTTTAATAGAATTCAGTGCATATTGATCCGCGGGCGTGGTATTTTTGACGGAAACAACGGTTTAAAGCTAGTCAGCGGCATCATCCTTGATATAACAAAGATAAAAGAACAGGAAAAATATATAGAATATATTGCATACTATGATCCTTTAACCAACTTACCCAATCGGATAAAATTTATTGAAGCCCTTGAAAAAGAGGTTAATGATAGTCAGCCGGGGGCAATAATGTTTTTAGATCTCGATGATTTTAAAAGGATAAATGATACCATGGGTCACTCCTGTGGAGACAAAATACTCCAAAAAGTTGCTGAAAGCCTTTTAAATATTGAGAGAGGCAGGCTTTTAGTATCTAGGTTTGGCGGAGACGAATTCCTTATTCTCATAAAGAGGGAAGAAAATATAAATGAAATTGAAAACTATGCAAAAAAAATAATCGAAGTATTCAAGGATAATATAATGATTGAGGAATATGACGCCCATGTAAACTGCAGCATAGGCATTACTTTGTATCCCTTTGACAGCATTGATGTGAATAAACTGATTATGAATGCAGATGTGGCCATGTATAAAGCTAAGGACCTAGCGGGGAGCAACTATGTATTTTTTAACAATAAGATGGCAGATAAGTTGAAGGAAAAGATAAAAATTGAAAAGCTTTTAAGAGATGCCCTTAAGGAAAATGGATTCACATTGCTATACCAGCCTCAAGTTTCTACCTTAACAGGCAATATTTTGGGCTTTGAAGCGCTCTTAAGATTAAAAGCCCATGAAATATCCCCCATACACTTTATTCCTCTGGCAGAGGAAATAGGAATTATAATCGAAATTGGCAGATGGGTAACAAAGGAGGTAGTCAAGCAGCTTAAAACCCGGAAGGAAAAAGGAGGTGAGCTTAAGCCTATAGCAATTAATTTCTCTGCACAACAATTGCATGATTCAGGATATATTGAGTTTTTAAAAGCGCTATTGGAGAAAGAAAAAATTTCTGGTGAATATTTGAGCATCGAGATCACTGAAAGTATATTTCTAGACAAAAAAGACGAAACCATCACGTTCTTGCATAAGTTAAAGGATTTAGGCATAAAAATTGCTTTGGATGATTTTGGAGTAGGCTACTCTTCTCTCAGCTNNCCGGTAGACAAAATTAAGCTTGATAAAACTTTGAACGATAAATTCTTGATTATGGATGATATTATGGTTATCAGCAGTATCATTTCTTTGGCTCACAGTTTAAGCTTAGAAGTAATAGCAGAGGGCATAGAATCCATAGAGCAATACTTGCGTTTAAAGGAAGCGGGTTGTGATTGCATCCAAGGATATCTCTTTTCCAAGCCATTAGATATTGAATCTATTGACAGAATTTACAATGACAATTTAGTACAAAAGCTGCAAAAAAATATCAAATTTTGCAAGGAGGAACCGTTATGAAAAGAATAATCAGAAAGCTGCGAAGCAGCATTATGTTAAAGCTGATTGGAATAATCTTGCTGGTATTAATGCTATCCTTTTCAATAACTTTATTAGTTGTCAGAGACATTATTAAGGATGAAGTAATATCCCAATGGAAAACCCATAACTTAAAACTAGTCAATGTTTATTCCCAATCTTTTGATAAAGATAATGCTCAAGATTTTATAGATAAAATTTACTCGGAAAATACCCTTGCTTATGCATTATTTATTGACAGCAATTTAAATGCAACAGCCCATTCTGATAAAAGCAGAATAGGAATCAAATTAGATGATGCGGGGAGCATAGCTGCCGCCAAGGATGGCAAAGAATATGCCGACTTGTTTGTTTGGTCTATCACAAATTCGCCTGTGCTAGATGTTTTAAAGCCCATATATGAAAGTAATAAGCTCGTAGGGGCCCTTAATATCGGAATACCAGTAGATGTTAATACCGTTAATCAAATACTGAGCACCAGCCTGCTAAAAATAAATATATCTTTTGCTATAACAAGCATAGTTACAATCGCTTTATTGATAGTTATATTCAGGAGCATTTTATTAAAACCCATACAAAGCATGACCCAAATTATTGATAAATTTTCAAAGTATGACCTTACCTTTCAGCAAAATAGTATAAGCAAGAAATCTTTAAATAGAATTGATGAAATAGGCATTATGACTAAAGCTATTATTAAGATGCAAGAAAGTTTTGTAACAATCCTCAAGAATATTTTAACTACCTCGGAACAATTGGCGGCATCCTCGGAGGAATTGACTTCAACCAGCCAGCAATCCTCTATAACAGCAGATGAAGTGGCCAGGGCAATACAAGAAATAGCCCAGGGTGCAACCGACCAAGCTAAGAATACAGAAGAAGGAGCAGTACATATAAATCAATTGGGAAGATTACTTGATAAGGATCAGCAATATATTAAAGAGTTGAATTCTTCTGCGGGAAAAGTGGATACCTTAAAAAATGAAGGCTTTGAAATCTTAAAAAACCTTGTTGACAAAACTAATGAAAGTACAAAAGCTTCCGAAGAAATTAAAAATATTATAATAAATACTAACGATAGTGCAGAAAAAATTGTAACTGCAAGCGAAATGATCAAAAACATAGCATCTCAAACCAATCTCCTGGCCCTTAATGCAGCCATAGAAGCAGCTAGAGCAGGAGAAGCAGGAAGAGGCTTTGCTGTTGTAGCTGATGAAATTCGTAAACTGGCAGAGCAGTCCAATGCATTTACGGAGGAAATATTTGTTGTAATAAAAGAGTTAACCAACAAAACAGGAATTGCAGTAGAAACAATGAAAGAAGTAGGCAAAATTGTAGAATCCCAAACAAAAAGTGTAGAGATGACTAATGAAAAATTTGAAGGAATCGCCACCGCAATTGAAAAAATGAAAGAGGTAATAAACGGAATAAATCAGTCCGGAGAAGAAATGGAAACAAAGCAAATCCAGATTATTAGCATCATAGAAAACCTTTCAGCCATATCTGAAGAAAATGCTGCAGGGACCCAAGAAGCCTCTGCTTCCGTGGAGGAGCAAACTGCAGCTATGGCTGAGATAGCCCATGCCAGTGAGGCTTTGGCAAAGCTGGCGGAAGAAATGCAAATAGGCATTTCTAAATTCAAATATTAAATAAAAAATCACGTTACAGCTGCAAAGAATCGTCCCCGACGACTCATTGAAACATTCTGCTGCAAATTGCTATAGCCGCGATTATTCCGGCAATATCGGCAATGATCGCGGCCCATAATGTATGCCTGATGTTTTTTATTCCTATTGAGCCAAAATAAACTGTTATGGTATAGAAAATGGTCTCCGTGCTGCTCATTATAGTAGAAGCTATGATGCCTATCAAACTGTCCGGTCCCACTTTTTTCAGTATATCCGCAAGCACACCAAGGGAACCGCTGCCGGACAAGGGTTTCATTATGATAAGAGGCAATATTTCTTCAGGTATTTTTAAAGCGAAGGTTATAGGCTTCATAATAAAAGCAATGAGAGACAGCCCCCCAGAAGCTCTAAGCATACCGACGGCCAAAAGCATAGCAACTATATATGGAAATATTTTAAGAGTTATGTCCATGCCTTCTCTGGCTCCTTCTATAAAAGCATCATAAACAGTTACACCCCTGGCATATCCGTAGGTCAGTATGAACAATATGATAAAGGGTATAACTATACTCATCGGGTGTTGCCTCCTATCCCCTCCATCACCTTGCAGCAAATCACCCCCACAGTTATTGCCGCTGCAGAAGAAATTATAGAGGGTATGATTATTGCCCCCGGATTGCTGGAGCCCAGAGAAGCCCTTATAGAAATAACCGTAGAAGGTATAAGGCATATAGGGGCTCCGTTTATGACAAGAAATTGACACATGGCATTTGTGGCAGTTTCCCTTCCTCTATTTAGTTTTTGTAATTCCGTCATAGCCTTCAATCCCAATGGGGTAGCAGCATTGCCCAAGCCAAGCATATTAGAGGTTATATTCATTATCATAGCCCCCATTGCGGCACTCCCGGCCGGTATATCCCGGAACAGCAATCCTACGGCAGGCCTGATGATAGAGCTTAATTTTTCAACCAATCCCGCCTTTTCTGCAGCCTTCAGCAGGCCGCACCATAGCATCATGCTTCCCAACAGCCCCAAGGATAGGTCCAGAGAGGATTTCAAGGATGCGAATATCTCCTGATTTAAAAGCTCCAGTCTCCCATTAGTTGCCGCAAAGGCCACGGAAAAAGCGATAATAAAAAACCATATCTTGTTTATCATAAAAACCACCATCCCAGTTTATTTGCATTAATAAACTCTATGGCTTTGCTTCTCCCATTATGAATCGGGCAAAAAATTATATTTGCCTGCTGCAAATACCAGATAAGGGGATGGAAACCACTGAAAGACACGAAATTTTCACGAAAAGACACGGAACGGGGATTGATGATTACACTACAATAAAATAACATCCATGTATAGACTAAGTATGCTTATATACTATACGTGACTATACATGGATGCTATNNCTGCAAATTGCAGGGCTTACAATATTGTCTAATCTTTTCCGAACAAATCTCCTATTCCTATGCCTCTCAACAGGCTTCCTTCATCCTTTGCCTTGGTCCCGCCCTTTGCGGCTGCTGCATATATCCTGTTTGCAAGCCTGCTGAAGGGTATTGACTGAAGCCATACATGCCCTGGCCCTCTCAAGGTCGCCAGGAACAATCCTTCTCCTCCGAAGAAAGCGNNTATGCTTGGTGTCATAGCGACCAGACATCCTGTATCAAGCTTTAAGACCTCTCCCGGTCTCAATTCCTTTTCTATTATGGTGCCTCCGGCATGCATGAAGGCTAAACCGTCCCCTATGAGTCTCTGCATTATAAAGCCCTCTCCGCCAAACAGGCCTGCACCGAT
>DPSW01000164.1:9818-11532 GCA_003527145.1 Clostridiaceae bacterium
AAGGCATCCCTCTGGCATATAAGCTGTCCGCCCATATCACCCAGGTCCTTGGCAATTATTTTACCGGGATATGGCGCCGCAAAGGCCAATGCTTTTTTATCGGGACTTCTATTTGTAAACATAGTCATAAATAAGCTCTCCCCTGTAAGCACTCTCTTACCGGCTCCCAGCATCTTATCCATAAAACCTTTTTTAGAATCTTCATCCGAGCCGTCCCCGAATACTGCATCCATCTCTATGCCGTTTTCCATATACATCATGGCTCCTGCTTCCGCCACTATGCTTTCCCCGCTGTCCAACTGGATTTCCACAAACTGCATGTCATCTCCATAAAGCTGAAAATCCACCTCATGCGCCTTTTTCATAAGACCCCTCCTAAAATAAAATTATTTCCGCTTACGATTATATGTATTTAACTTCATATTAAATCACATTTCCGCTATGTACAATATTATTTTCACTCAGGGCTTTTTTATCTGAGCTTATATATAAAATATTGCCCTTCACCAAGCTTTTCAAAGTTTTCATCCAAGTACTTCCTATAGCTGCCGTCATCTCCATAGATGTAACCTCCCAACGGACTGAAGTATTTGGCACCGTTTTTTATATAATATTGTATTTCTTTTTCCGGACCCGAAGGTATATTCTCATAGTACTTAATATTCGCCCGCCACCCGCTTCTGCCAGATTGGTTCAGCAGAGCCGGCTCCAAAGTACCGATTACTATCAAATCATCCTTGCTTGAATATTTTTGAATGACCTCAGCTTGCTTTAGTATATTATCCTTTTCATTAAAGTACGCCTCTGCCCAAAAATAATTCCATTGAGTTATTATTAATAATCCCAAGAATACCCCAATCACTGTTCTTTTGCTTTTCCCCAGCTTCCCCAAGGTTTTGCCTGCCCATACAGCTGTTATGGGAGTTATGAATATAAAATAGTACCTGAGCTTTATTACCGCCGCCACAGCTATAACCTCAATAAGCATAGTTATAGTCCAAAGCAGCAGGGCATAATCCTTTTTCCATTCTGCATCTATAAAGCCTATAGTAACCAAAGGTATAAGCCCTAAGGATACAGCAGTGGAAATTTCAATTGCTGCAAATTTATAAGAATATAACTGAAAAAAAGCCTTAGCACTTTTCGGCACTATATGTATTAAGCCGATATTGCTTACAAATGCAAATTCGGCAATGCTCTTCGACCATATAAAATATAGCAAGTTAGGCAGCAGAGATATGGCTGCAAAAGCCCAAAGCTCCCATTTCGCTAAAAATCCGAACCTATATTTCCTGATCAACATAAAGATCATTGCCAAGCCAATAAAAATCGTAGGAGTTTTCTGAGATATGGATAGACATGTAAATACCCCAGAAAGAAACAGAAATGAAAGCTTTTCATCATCATACCATCTGACAAAATAATAAAAGGCTCCGGTAAAGAAGAACAAAGCTGCAGATTCAGGCATTATGGCCCTTGAGTAAAAAATATTAATAGGCATGATAGCATAAGCTATAGCCGCAAACCAACCTGCCGGGTTGCCGTAATATCTTTTGGCTATAAGATAAACATATAGAGCTGAACCCATAAAGAATATTATCGGCACTAGCCTGGCCAGATAATAATGATAGCCGAAGGCTTTATATAAAAGCGCAATAATAAAGGTAGTTATCTGGAACTCCAGTTGAACATAATTGGGCTTGGCTCCATCATA
>DPSW01000164.1:11549-14008 GCA_003527145.1 Clostridiaceae bacterium
CTCGCAGGGAGAATTATTTATATGAGGGAGCCTTATAGCTAAGATAAAAAGAAATACTAGTATAGTAACTGCGACAGTCCACCGGTCTTTTTTCATTTCTATCATCCTTACCTGTTAAGCACGAATACTCCTGATATTATCATAACCACTCCTATGACCTTATTTACAGTAAAGGGCTCATTGAACAGAAATTTGGACAGCAAAGCCACCAAAACATAGCCCAGACTCACCATGGGATAGGCATAGCTCAAATCCGACTTCGTCAAAACCTTGATCCACAGCAAGAAGCTGCTCCCGAAAAGAACCAGGCCTACAAGTATCTCAGGTACCATCAATATATGTATGATATCTTTAAAAATCGTTCTGAAGGATAAGGACAGATTATCCAATTTATTTGCTCCCAGCTTCAATACGGTCTGGCCTATGGCACCCATGAACACGGAAACCAGTATCTCAATCAAATTTCTATTCATAGCATTCTCCTCTTTCAGGCTTCCTAACCCTGCGAACAAGGCTGAAATACCCCTTTATAGTCCTTAGTACTTTCATCTTGCTCCGGCCTTCCTTTAAGTTGTATTCCAGAACCAAAGGATATTCACCGGCCCTTACTCCGATTTTGCTGAACCTGGCCAATATCTCTGCCATACATTCAAAACCCTTTGAAGTGACAAGCTTTCCCCCATAAGCCTTGATAGCCTTATCAAGGTATCCGATGTCATAAGCTCTGAAACCGCATGAATAATCATTGACATTTTCTATGGGGAAGAATAGTTTTAAAAAAGCAGCAGCTCCTCTGCTGTATATCTTTCTTTCTATGGAAAGACCTATTTCCTTGCCTCCCTCAGCAAATCTGGATGCAATTACCACATCAAGCTTTTCTTTCACCAGCTTATCTATCATCTTGGGTATAATGTTGGGATTGTGAGTATTATCCGCATCCAGAGTTATCAATATATCGCCCTGTCCATAGTTTTGGCTGACATGGCAGAAAAGAGTATACATAGCCCTTCCCAGTCCTTGATTCACATCATGATTGATATAATCAATAAAGCCCCAGCTTTTTTTATACTCCTTCAATATATTCTCCGTATTGTCACTGCTGCCGTCATTGACCACCAGTATACGGAACCTTTGGCCGTATATATCTTTCAGGAAAAGCAGCTTCTCGAAAAGCTTCGGCAGCGCTCCTTCCTCGTTGTAGGCAGGCAAACCTATTATAATGTTTGAATCCATATAAGCCTCCAAAATTTAATCATTCATTTCTATCATTATAGTATTTACATAATTGCCAACTAATATAATATCATTTAGCTTACTAAACTACATGCTTATCTTATCATTTTCGCCATGCCTTATCAAGTTTTGACAAAATCACCTATATATCAAATCATGGTATTTGAACTTGATATCCTCACAACAGTCCAGTCCGGATGAAAAAGACCTGTTGCCTATAATCCTCAGCACTTCGTCAATACCAATATTCCCGTTTATATATCCATTAATGCTTTCACACATAAGCTTTGCTTCCGCTGCTGCTTCATTAAAAAGATCCATGAAGGAAGAATTCCGCGGTATTTCTTTATCCCAGGGACAGTACCATAAGGAATGCTTGATATTCAATTGATCTAAGCCGCTGTCAACCTTCGGCGGGTATATCATATTGGAAATGAGATTATGCTTGCCCATGAGCTTTTCTGCAAAAGCGACTACAGGCTTCTTTATCCCCAGGGGGTCCCGAAAAGCTTTTGTTATAAGCCGCATATGATCAGGAGCCTTTTGTATTTCTTCTATAGGGATATCCAGATCAAATATTTTCTTAAAAATGCGATGATACATATCAGCTATTGCCAAAGCTTCTTTCTTACCAACCATTATGAGCTCATGGCTTTCTATTTTATTTGCATCTGTATTTAATATCTTATCTGCCATCAGCACATCTATTTCTGCCTCAAATCTTCTGTGATAGGCATCATACTTTTTAATATCCTCCGTCTCATCTATTTCAAACCCTGTTTTATAAAATACATAGGGATGAGCATGGACATCCAGAGAATAATGGCATATGTAGCCATAAATATAGGAAAGGAGCATTTCCTTTACGGCATCCTGTATACTATCAATGATTGCCAAGGCACATTCAAAGAAAGCTCTCACCTTTTCACTATGAAGCCTCCCGCCTAATTTGCTCAAGCTTTCCCTTTTCACCCAGGGCAAAGCGTTATGATAGAAAAATATATCAGGGCCTTGAGTTCCCAGATTGAATAGGTTTCTATTCTGACTGATGACATCCGTAGCCCCAGGATCATCTATTGATTTAAACACCATATCTCCGCACAGGCAGTGAGTGAGTAGCGCCGGCATAAGGGCACCTCCTTTAAAGCATCTTTATGTTTTCTATATAGCACTATTGATCAAAAAAGTCAAAGGACTTTACAATAATTTTACATGGGACATCTTTC
>DPSW01000186.1 GCA_003527145.1 Clostridiaceae bacterium
AGAAGGAAAGTTATTAATATGTTAAACTATTATAAGTAACAAGATTACAATTGCGGAGGGTTATATGAAAGATGTAAATTATTGCTTAACATGTGAATCAAAAGACTTACGTAAATTGCCATCTAGAGTATCACCTTTTTTAACTGATCGAGTTTTCGAAGGGAAAAAAATATATGTTGAATTAATAAAATGTAATAAATGCGATTTTTTATTTTATAACCCNNTATATACAGGATATCGTAATGAAGACTACCAAAAACAACGACAAAGATTTGAACCCTGGTATACTAAAGAAACAAATGATGCTATCGGTAAAAATCAAGTTGAACTTATATCTAGAAAAAAAAATCTAAGTAATATTTTATTGCAGCACATTAAATTAGAAGAAATAAAATCGGTACTTGACTATGGCGGTGATAAAGGACAATTTATTATCGATGAACTGACAGACGCAGATAAATATGTATATGAAATTTCCAATGTTACTCCCTTACCAGGAATTAGGATGGTAAAAGAACTTAATGAAATTTTTTGTTATGATTTAGTTATGTGTTGTCACGTACTTGAACACGAATCGTATCCTAAAGAATTATTAAAGTCTATCTTGAATCGTATGAAAAATGATAGTTATTTGTATGTTGAACTTCCCTATGAAAACCCCATACAAAAATACATCAATCAGCTTCTGCTAGCCAATCCTTTTCTAGCGAGAATCTTTAAAAAAAGATTTGGATCGATGCATGAACATGTTAACTATTTCTCCCAATCCTCTTTAAAATATTTATTAAACTATGATGACATTAAGATATTGGAACTTAGTACAAAAAATATAGATCTTGGTTGGACAAAAACAAAAATTATAAGTTGCTTAATCCAAAAATCTATAATATTAAAATAATATTTTCATGCTTTTGGATTTTATAAGTCATAAACCCTAAAAAGGTGATATCTTGCCGATCGCATTTTTCCATGGTTACAAAAATCACGGACAATCCGAGAAGTTTATGCTAAATAACTATTTTTTAGTCTGACAGAATTTTATATATGGATCTACTTTAATTGTTTCAGTATCTAGGGTGCTGATGGCCGCCCGGTAATAATTATATAGGTTTCTAATACCATCATAGTACGAGGAAAAGCGATATTGGCCCAGTTCACTAAGCAATTGTGCGTTATCCCCACTATATTCGGTATTCAAGCCTTCGTTGATAATCTTGATCTCACTTTTATAATCACTTACTTCATTAATAATTTTAGCAATAGTAACAAGATCAATAGATTCGGTTGGAGTAATATTATAGAATTTTTGTTTAGGGCGACAGTTAATAAATTTTTCTATAATAGAAATAAAATCATCAATATACAAATAGTCAAAAATAACATTTTGATTGATAACAATAGGCATACCTAATAAATTCTTAACAATCGCATTAGATATAAACTTAAATCGGTAATCTTCATATTTACCATAAAGTCCAAANNTCTGCATGTTCTATATATTTAGAAATAGAATATTTGGCATACCCATAAGCATCTTCCGGAACATGGGTATCGAAGTAAGTTTCAGGCATTTTATGATAATAGTGAGGCTTGGAATATTCTGCACCGCTACCAAAATAGATCATACGCATAGTGTCTTTAAGGCAACGTTCCAGATTGAAAAACATTCTAAGGTTCTGCTCCACGACTGAGTTTTCCTGTTGATCGTAGCCTGTTATCCTTGTGCCACCTACAGCAGCACAATGAATAATAATATCAATTTTGTTTGCTGTAAAAAATGCTTCTACAGCATGCTGATCACATAAATTCAGTTCTTTTCTCGACAAGCCATATACAATGTGCTTTGGGGAAAGATATTCAGTAAGATTACGCCCAACAAAGCCTCCTGCACCAGTAATCATAATGTTAGCCAACTTATGCACCTCATTACTTTATGGCAAATTAACAAGCTTAATTCCATTGCTTTCTATATGTACATTCATGCTACATATAGAAAGCATGCCAATTAGATTTTATTGGCTTCGTATTCTTCTCTCGAAAGGAAAGGAAACATATCGTCGATCGGAGGAGATATTATTGTCCCATCTGGTAAAACCTTTGAGGATAATTTGGGCTCGAAGTTCTGCTCTGGATCCAATAGGACCTCACACAGTACAGGCCCTTCAGTTTCTAGAACTTTTCTGATTTGTTGTTTAGAATCGCAAATTGAAGATAATTTGATATATGGAACGCCATAGGCAGCAGAAATTTTTCCCATATTGGGGAAACTAATCCCACTTTCTTCACTGACGCCTACTAGCGGTGGTTTAAACAAACTTGTTTGTGTTTGTCGTATAGAGTGATATCCGCTATTGTTTAAATNNGAAGATTTTTAAATTAAGCTTGTTATGCACAACTGTTTGCATCTCTTGTATATTCATTTGAAAACTCCCGTCGCCGTCAATACAAATAACCCTTTTATTATTTGTCCCAATACACCCCCCTATTGCTGCGGGAAAACCATATCCCATCGAAGCACAGCCGGAATTTGTAAACAAACGTTGGCCCTTTTTAATATTAGCCGATTGAAAAGAGACAACACAAGCAGTTCCGTTTCCAGTTATAATATTTTCGCCCTCCTCGAGTTGTGCAAAGAGCTCCTTCATAAAAGCATATGGATTGATAGGAGATTCCTTATCATAATATCTAGACAATACTGCAGGATACTTTTCATTCGTTTTTTTGCACCAGTCTAGCCATTTCTTATGCTCCTCGCTATTGGCTAGATAATCAGCTGCTGCGAGTTCTCGCATAACGTCTTTCACATTAGCCCATACAGGTAAATCCGGTTTTATTGTCGGCTTTCTAAGTTCATTTTTATCAATATCAACAATTACCTTATATGCCTTTTTCGCAAAATCTTTATAGTTATAGCTTATTTGCCTTATATTTAACCGGCATCCGAGCACAAGCAATAAATCACTATTCTCAACAACAAAATTACCACCACGTGTACCTACCGTACCAGGACGTCCGCAAAACAACGGATGTTCATCCCAAAGCACATCGTGAGCATTCCATGCAGTTATCACTGGAATTTGCAATTTCTCAATCAATGAAATAAATTCACTATACGCCTTTCCGAGGCGAATTCCGGAGCCTGCAAAAATAACAGGTTTCTTAGCTTTCCTAATTTTATCGAGTATTGTAAGAGTAAGATTTTTATCATAAATAGGATTTTCTATTGGAAGTTCATCTGGAAAAAAGCCTGCTAATTCATCAGTCTCGACAATCGCCGCTTGAACATCAAGCGGCACATCAAGCCATACAGGTCCACCACGCCCGTTAAGCGCCAAGTATAAAGCTTTTTCCAAATGATAACGAATTGCAAGCGGCTCTGTTATCATGTGAGCATACTTTGTCATAGGAGCGACTGAGGCAACTATATTGTACTCTTGGTCTCCGATTTGGCGAACCGGTACATCAGTTGCCCAAGTTGTCGTTTCCCTTTTTACTTGTCCAGATACTATTAACATTGGAATAGAATCTAGCCACCCACCTAAGACACCGGTGATTGCATTTGTCCCTCCGGGACCGCTGGTAACGCAGGTTACAGCAAGCTTCCCCGTAAGTCGAGTATAACCTTCAGCTGCTATAGCCGCTGCCTGTTCATGATGATTATAAATACACTGTAACCCGGGATGATGCCCAAAGGCATCATTTAAATGCATAGCTCCGCCACCTGTTATGGTGAATATATGCTTGATACCATTTCCGACTAAAAAATCCGCTATATAATTTGCAATTTTAACTTTCATATTCAATACCTTTCTTTATGAAGTTCCAAATTTCGTCTACTGTGTCAGCTGCATAAACTGCCCCATGATCGTAAATTTCTTCCTTCGTACGAAAACCGAAGCCATACGTAACTCCTAGGAAATCAATACCAAGAAGCTTGGCACCAATCGCATCATTATCGCTATCACCGATCATGAGAACTCGGCTACAATCACCTATTTCGCCAACTCTAATACACTTTTCAATAATATCTTTTTTCTTTAATTTGTTATCGTTATCTCCACCAAAAATAATGTCAGTAAACGCGCTAAAGCCATAATGCCTCAATAACTTTTCGGCATAATCATGCCGCTTATAGGTTGCAATTGCGGATTTTATTCTAATATTTTTTAGATTTTCAAATACANNTATGGCTTTGCCTTAAGCAAATCGACGTCCTTATAACGATTTCGAAATACTGTAGTTAGTTCATTTGCGGTTTCATTATCAATTCCGTAATATTTTATAAACGAGTCAGTAATCGGTGGACCAATAAAAGTTTTCATAACTGCTTCTTCAGGTTCAACTAGTCCATATTTCTCGACCGTATACTTAACAGACCCTAAAATACCTTCAGTTGTATCAAGTAGAGTACCGTCAAGATCAAAAATAATCATATCGTATTTTTTCATGTTCAATCCTCATAATAAGACTTTGTTACGTATTTTACAGCTATTCTTTTTTGATAGGAACTGAGGAATTTTCTGGCATAATTATTGAGATATTGCGCTTTTTCTTTGGCGAAACTATATTCCATTTCTGTCCTAAAATAGTTTATTTTACTCTCGGAATATCCATCAAAGCCAGCTAGGCCAATTTCCCTAATCCCTAATTTCTCTAAAGCCCTTAATAGCATGATAAGTGAATTATCAGGTATTTCCGTTCCTGCATCAATAAGAGAACTGTAATTCAATACATATGTAAAACATCCCTTAGTTTGTGTTACATTGGAGGTCGCAATTGTCTTTATCGACTTATATATGCTTTCATTCAGCTTTGTTGCCATTTGAGCATATCTTTTTGAGTTTGTGATGAATAGGTAATGGGGCATGATGCCATCAGGGATGTAGTTAATTGAAACAATTATCGGATGATTAGCATTTACATACTCACGAATCTTATCCCCTTCAGACGTGACGCTGCTTCCTGGACCGATCAAAAGTACTTTCTCCGCGCTAAGTTCTGCCGACAATAACTTCATTATTTCATCATCATCGCACTCTGTTTTCTGATACAAAAGATAGAGTTCTTCTATATGCTCCTTGCTATAGAGCAGTTTTTTCGCCGGTTCGATATCTTTTAGAATCTCATTAATGGATTTAACCGAAAGTGTCTTTTTGTTCATTAAAAATGATACATAGTTCGGATGGCATTTATTCGCGGCCGCTATGTAGTAAAAGAGATTATATCCCCATGGTAGCTTATTATAAATATCCATGATATTAATCTCTATTGCTTCCAACATCTGGTTAACGTCATAACTTTTCCCAAAGTGTTCATTCATATACATACTAATAAGTTCAATGGGAGTATTGCCCGCACTTTTTCCCATACCGTAAAGGCTTGCGTCAACTAAAATTGTCCGGTCCACTTTCTTATTTAAAACCTCTATACAATTGGCATAGGCCATTTGAAAATTATTGTGAGCATGGTATCCGATGCTTATAGAAGGATTAAGATTCTCGTCCATCAAGTCAAAGATATGACCGAGGTTATCTTGGTGAAGCAATCCGTAAGTATCCACAATGGACAGCGCGTACGGTGATNNCGAGCCCTATCAGCTCCAATAATTCTTTTTCACTATAACTTGTAATCGATACTAGTTGCGTAAAAACCTTATAGCCGAGATCTGATACCTGTTTGCAAAAGGCAATCGCATCATACATGTCATGCTTTTTAAATATTACCCTAATCCCATCAAGATAGCTTTCGCTGCAAGGTTGTAAATTCTCGATAGGGCAAGTCCCGTAATCGATCATCCGTACTACCATTGCCGTGCCCTTATCAATGTTTCCGTATATTTTCTCAACAGACTTAGTATCAGGCATAATACTTCGGTTCATATCGAAATTTCTATGCTCATCTAAGAAGCCGACTTCAATGACATCCACACCCGAGCTCACAAGGCGTTCTAGTATACTTGTCATATTGTCGTGGCCGAATTCCCAGTCATTAACATATCCGCCGTCACGAAGAGTACAATCGAGAAGTTTTAGTGAAGGCATATCATCGTTCCTCCTAAATCTCTTAGGTTACACTTGACCTGAGTACTTCTTAATACAATCAACCATATAACGAAGCGCACTTTCACTTAGACCCGGATAAACCCCAATCCAAAATGTGCGATTCATTATGATATCTGTATTAAAAAGCCCAGAAACAACCCGATAGCCCTGACCCTCTCTCCGCATCTCGTCAAAGCAAGGATGTTTAATCAAATTCCCGGCAAAGAGCATTCTTGTTTGTATTCCACACTCTTCTAAATGTTGAACGATTTCATCACGTGTAAATGGCGCTCCCTCTGTTACGGTTAATAGAAAGCCAAACCAGCTAGGGTCCGAGTTTGCTTCAGGTTCAGGCAGTATGAAGAAATCTTTAAGATCATTTAATTCAGTCCGTAAAAG
>DPSW01000198.1 GCA_003527145.1 Clostridiaceae bacterium
CCAATTTAGCTTAGCAGAAACACTTGAGCAATTGATCCGGCAAGGCGCATTGGTAAATCTAAAAGGAAAGGTTGCCAATATAGATAAAATGTATGACTCTTTGCAAAAGGATGAGATGTATTATGTACCTGTCGGAATTCACTATAGCGCTATCGTGCTGAACAAAGAAAAGCTGGATGAAATAGGAGTAAAAGAAATACCTCTTGATTGGACCAGTAAGGACTACTGTGACATTTGGCTCAGATGGATATCTAAGTCGCCAAGATTTTTCACACGGTATGAATATTGGGAAACTGCCGAGATGCACATTTGGGATTTGGACTGTTATGACAGAAGAAATAACAGGGCCAGAATCAACACTCCAGAAATGAAGAAGGCCATCCGTGACTTGCGAAATGAGATATTTTCGGGCGAGTATAAACTAGATAAAAATTATACATATGAGAATTTCTATAATGCTTTTCGTGAATCTCAATCAGAAGAAGCGCAGAGAGATTCAGAAATTATTAGATCGGAAGAATACAAGCGTGATTGTCTTAATAGAGAATATGAAGGTAGAAGTCGCACAAATTTGCTCAGGGCATCGGAGATTTATAACAGTATGCTAAAAGGCTCGGTGGTCCTCCCTAAGGAGGCGGATAGAGCAGCGAAGCTGAAATCCTTTGGATTTGCGGTGAATAAAAACGGTAAAAATCTTGAGCTGGCATATGAATTTATAAACGGTATTTTGAGCGATGAAATTCAAATGGCAATGATAAGTGCAGATGAATTGTATAATATAAGTTATTTTTATCCGGTAAACCGAGATATTGAAAAAGATATTAAAAATCTGGAGATAGAGACTGAAGTTGATAGCAAGGCAATAGAAGTAAGGGATTATGCTTTAGAACAATTAAAAAGCGGTAAGCTGGTATTGGATGCCTACTATTATGGTGATGGCAGGGAGTCTGTATATGAAGGGGTAAGACGTTTTATTATTGAAGCCGTATTTGCCGATAAGCCTTACTCAGATGAGCAATTGACACAGCTGCTCCAAAAGATTGAGAATGATATAAATCTATGGCTGAATGAGTAGGGGTATTATATAAAATAGAGGGAAATGGAACAATTTGTGGAATACATGCAAATAAATCCTTTTTTTGGAGGAGAGATTAGCATGAACATACTTGTTGTTGATGACGAGAGATTGATTGTAAAGNNGTATTTGCTGCATATGACGGTAAAGAAGCTCTTGAAGTTATAAACCGTGAAGCGGTAGAACTCATTTTGCTTGATATCATGCTGCCGGAAATCGACGGTATGACATTGTGCAAAATGATAAGGCAGCATAGCGATGTACCTATAATCATGCTGACAGCCAAAGATGATTATATAGATAAAATTTTGGGGCTTGAGCTTGGTGCAGATGATTATGTGACAAAGCCTTTTCATAAAAGGGAATTGATTGCCCGCATCAATGCGGTATACAGAAGATACGGAAGCCACAAGGGCAATGATGAGACCATTGAAACCTCTGGCCTAAGGCTTAATGTTTCAAACAGGACAGTATATAAGGGAGATGAGGAAATAAGCCTCACAGCCAAAGAATTTGATTTATTAAGTATACTTGTAAGAAAGCCCGGCAGAGTTTTTACCAGAGAAATGCTATTTGAGACAATATGGAATGAATATGCCTGCGATACTAGGACTGTTGATGTACATATAAGCAACCTACGGGAGAAGATTGAGCACGATCCCTCCAAGCCTGAATTGATAAAAACTAAATGGGGTGTGGGGTATTTCTTCAGAAAGGATATTCAGTAATGTTTAGAAAGATCAGTACGAGAATGGCTTTTGCGTATGGAGCAATAATTGTGCTCACTATATTTATAATTGATGCGGTATTGATTTTCAGCTATCAGGAAAGGCAGCTCAGCAAAAATATCAAAAGCCAGGTTGAGTATGGAAATTTTATTGCGGACATAGCCAAGGAACATTTGAGTGATGTGGGAACACTCAACAGTACTTTGCAAGGCTACACCAAAAATGTTGAGGGGCGGGTCCTCATCATGGATAAAAAAGGTTATGTTTTAGCTGATAAATATGCTGAGTATTTTGGCAAAACATTGAAAAACAGCGTTATTGATAGGGCTATAAAGGATAAATCCAGTCAGGCAGGTTATGCCAGGCAGGATGACCATCATATAATGCTGGTTGCAGTGCCGATAAAGGACAGCAGAGGCCTATTGGGGCTGGTGCTCCTTTCTGCAGATATGGACTCTATAATAAAGGATATATCCGAACTAAAGATACAAGTCATATCTATATCTCTTCTAGCCTGTATCGCGGCTGTCATACTCGCATGGAAGCTGGGGTGCAAGATCACAAAGCCGCTTGAAATTTTAACCTCTGCTTCTGAGTCTATAAGAGGCGGGAAATTGGATATACAGGTTGATATAAAAGAAAATGATGAGATAGGGGAGCTTGCAGATGCCTTTAATCGCATGAGCCAGGAGATATACAAAACAGATATAAGCAGAAGGCGCTTCTTAAGCGATGTATCCCACGAATTGAATACACCCCTGACCGCTATCAAAACCCTTGTTGAGTCACTCATAGACGGTGACGATGATATCTATGTATATAAAGAATATCTGAACGATATCAACTGCGAGATAGACAGGCTTTCGACTTTGGTGAAATCTCTCCTGACATCAACCAAGCTTGACCAGTCCGAGATTTTCAAGGAAAATGTTTGCATATATGACGAGGCCCAGTTTCTCAGCCGCTTATTCGGCCCGCGTCTTATGCAAAGGAAGATGATCTTAAAAAATAACTGTGATAAGAGACTTATGATTTCTGCTGATGTTTCCATGCTGAGAGAGCTTTTGACAAACCTTATTGACAACAGCATTAAATATGGCAGGGAAAGCGGAAAGATAGAAATTTCTGCAGGCTCTATAGATGGCAAAAAATTGCTTAAAATTAAGGATGATGGAATAGGAATTCCTGATAAGGATCTGCCTTATATATTTGATTTTTTATACCGGGTCGATAAATCCAGAGGCAGAGGGATAGAGGGAAGCGGTTTCGGCTTGTTCATAGTGAAGAAAATTGCGGAAAGGCATGGCTGGGATATTCTTGTTAAAAGCCATGTAGAGGGCGGTACTGAGTTTACTATTATGATCGGGGATTAATCAGATGAATAGGGTGATCGCATGATATTTATGGTGTTTCTTAGCATACTGGGTTTTTTTCTGCTTTATGTGCTCCCTTTTCTGTGGGGAATAAAATATTCTCTGAGCAGGAGCGGCTTTGACAATACCTTTGTGGGATTACAAAACTATATAGAGGTAGTGAAAAGCGATACCTTNNTAAAAATACTGTGACCTTTATGGGCATTGCCATTCCCCTCATCATGCTTGTATCCTTCATATTGGCGCTGGCTATTTATGAGCTTAAGCCTCCCAAGTTTGTATACCTCTTCATTTTGCTCCCTATTGCTGTGCCCTCGACTTCAGTATCAGGCTTTTTTCGCAAGCTCATGGGAACCGGGGCAGGAAATTTGATGGATTCGGATTATGCCATGCTGGTAGTCATCATGATATTTATATGGAAAAACACGGGCTACAATCTGATCATCTATCTGGCAGGGCTTCTGCAGATTGATCCGTCCCTCATCGAAGCATCGCAAATTGACGGGGCCAGCTATCTTCAGAGGCTCATACATATATTTATGCCTTTGTGCACCCCTTCCGCCGTCTTCGTAGGCATCGTATCTGTCATCAATTCTTTCAAGGTTTTCAGAGATGTATATATACTGCNNTATCCCAACCCTCAGATCTATATGCTGCAGCACTATATGAACAACAAATTCAAGTCTCTGGAATATGAAAAGCTTACGGCGGCGGCATATATTTTTGCTGCAATCATTTTTATTTTTGCTCTTTTGCTGTTCTATAAGGATAGAAAATATGGGAAAAAAGTAGGAGAGAGATAATATGAGGAGAGTCTTGCTTTTGTTATTGATAATAGCGTCCTTGCTGTATATTTTCCCTATTGCTCACGCTTTTTTTAATTCCTTCATGAGTCAGGCTCAGATAAATACCACCGCTATAGAGCTTATAGCGGAGCAGTTTAATCTTCAGCAGTATTATACTCTTGCCCTTTACAAGGGTGAGTATTTTAAATTCTTTTTAAACTCACTGAAGCTGACAAGCATAATCATAGCCGGACAGATTGGAGTAGGCATTTTTGCGGCTTTTGCTCTTGCAAAGATGAAATTCAGAGGGAGCCGGATACTCTTTGCCATATATGTTTTGGCTTTGCTTTTGCCATTTCAGGTTACGCTGGTTCCTAATTATCTCATATTTGATGCATCGGAAAGACTTCTTCATGTCACTATTTTGGATACCCATCTTGCAATCTTGCTGCCGGGCATTTTTTCTTCCTTTGGAGTATATCTCTTGAGGCAGTTTATAAGAGGAATACCTGACGAAATAATTGAAGCGGCCAGGATGGATGGCGCAGGATATGGAAGGATTTTATTCAAAATAGTTTTCCCCATGATCAAGCCGGCGATTTTTGCCTTGGCCGTATTGGTATTCATAGATAGCTGGAATATGCTTGAGCAGGCTGTCATCTTCCTGAGCTCACCCGAAAAGTTACCTCTATCAGTGTTTTTAGAGACGATTTATTACAATGACTATAGCGTATTCTATGCGGGGGCGGTCCTTTATATTGTCCCTGCACTGTTGATTTTGATTAAAGGAGAAAAATATCTGCGGCAGGGCCTTTCCATAGGAGGTCTGAAGAATGAAAAATAAAGCTGTGAAATTAGCAAAAAAAATTATTATAGGTTTCTTTGCCTTGGTATTTATTATGGGCTTTTTCTCCAAATCCATCATCAATTTATTTCTGCCTAAAGTCCGAGTTGCGGCGGCTGTTGCCGCACCTGTCGAGAGAAACCTTGATATAGAAGGCACAGTGGAAGCTCGAGACAGCGTAAAGATAAGATTGGGAGGAAATATTATTGTAGAAGAGTATTATGTAAAGCCCGGAGACGTAATACTTGCCGGATATCCCCTATTTAAGATCAATACACGCTTCGGAATAAAAAATTCAGATCCCGATACCGACAGCCTTAAATCAGAGCTCAAAAGAGAAGAATTAGGGCTTCAAAGCCTCAAGCAGAAAAGCTTTAAGCTTGAAGAGCTGGATATTTCAGCTATGGAGGCAGGACTGCAAGAAAGCGAAGATGATTTTGCAAAGAGGGAAAAGCTTTATGAAGCAGGCGCCATAGCGGCAGTCGAATTGGATGGCATCAAAAATAGAATCCGGGAACAACGATTGGACATAGAAAAGGCCAGGCTGGAGTTGGAAGAGAAGAGGAAGGATAATGAAAATGATATTATTAATTCAAGGATTAGAATAGAGGAATTGGAGAGGAATATCGCCGCCATTGAGAAAAAGGGAGCTTTTTATTCTAAGGCGGATAAGGACGGGATATGTTATTCGGATGTAAATGGTATTATGCTCTTTACTAATTTATCCGATGCTATACTGCCTCAAGACACTATAATAGCCGAAATAGCACAGCTTGATAATGAAAAGGGTTTAATATTCACAGCACAAGCTAATGAGCGGGATTATGACATTGTCAAAACTGCCGGGATAATTCAATTAACATCCGATTACAGCAATTCTGCATATAAGGTGAGGATTACTGATATCAGCCAAATAGTAAATCAAGAAATGCTAAGCATAAGAGGGGTTTTTGAGGAGGGAACGGATCAGGGGCTGAAAATAGGACAAAAGATGAAGGGCAAGATAAAGTCCATGTATTCGGATAAAGGACTCACGATACCAAAATCCGCTATTATTCCGGATGAAAGATTTATGGAGGGGCAAACNNTACTGGAAGAAAGGGACGGCATACTGGGCAAGGAGAATTTATCAAAAGCAGTAAAGGTTAAAATATTGGCAGTCGGGGATTCAAAAGCAATTGTATCGGGACTTGGGGGCTTTGATTATCCCAGGGTCATAACCAATTTATCATATAAAATAAGCGATGGGGCCAAGGTGTTCTTATGGCAATGAAGAAAGCTTATGTAATCTTAGCGATGATAGCTCTGTTGGCCCTTTTTTCTTATACTTATTTACTGAATCAATATAATCATAATACAGTGGAATTCTACTATAATGGTATGCTTATGCAGGATAATTTTGAGAGAATAAGGAGTTATAATAAGGGCAGCATTGCAGTTGCTGATTTTATAATGCCTTATCAGGGCAATAAGCTTATTATGACTACAGGTCTGGATTTTCTTACTGAAGCAATATCAATGGATAAAGGTGGATTTATATCCGATATCAGCAGAAGGGAGGCCGCTATAGGGGACAGGGCAGCAGATAAATATTTCAAAAATGGAGATGTAATAGGCAAATATATGGACATTTACGGCAAATCCTATGAAATAAAGGGAGTGATTAAAAACAGCAATGAGATTTATATATCCTATGACTCAGGCCTGGAGGAGTTGAACTGGGGGAAAAAGGTCATAAAGTATAATCTAAATGATGATGCCCAATTCTATCTTGAGATCAATAAAATCCGGGGGCAGCTTAATGCTTTGGGCTTAGACATATATGATGTTGTTATCATCAAGGAAATCATCTATAAATATATGAATATGCTGATACTTATAGGGATATCTGTTTTAACTTGTTTTGGCATAAGATTCTTCAGGCATTTTGTTAAGCAGATCAAGAACCTTTTAGATGTGTACATAGAGAATAAGAACACAGCAGAGCTTCGTGATTTTTTGATGTCCCATGTTAGAGATATTCTGCGTATTATAGGATGGTTACCGGTTATATCGGCTGTCGGTCTTGGAATTTACGCATTAGTCACTGATTTATATATACCGCCGGCTATGATGCCGGAAAATCTATTTTCACCTTCCAGCTATATCAGANNTATTATGATAAATTTGTACTGCATATTGAAAATGGTGTAAGCGGTATTTTGTTAGAAGCATATATGCTGGATTCAATTTTTATATTAGGATTCTTGCTGCTGTTTTCATTAGGCTGGAAAATCAAATCTCCATGTGATAAAATCTTTGTAAAAGCAGTGTGATATGACGATATTACATATATAAAAAAGCATCAATAATCACACTGCTTTAAG
>DPSW01000490.1 GCA_003527145.1 Clostridiaceae bacterium
ATCAGGTATTGTTTTCAGTTCATCTATTTCCAGCTTCAATGCTGCATCCAGCTTGTTGGTATAAGCATTTGTGAAACCAATGTTTCCTGATGGTTTGGTCAAATCTATGTGAAAGGGCTCCGGGAAGGAGATGATTTGCTCATTGCCCAATGTATCCTGAAGCTTTATATGCAAATACCATACCCCTTCAGTGGTAGAACAGGTTATTTCACCTTCACTTAAGGCAGGGTTTATGTCTATCCACTCTGAAGGCATAATATCCGGTGATGCTGATATCCCATATTTAAACAACTTTACATCGGTATAAGCATCCTTAAGCTCCGAATAGGAAAATTTGAATTCATTTGCGCCAAATACTTTATCGTATGCTATATTTACCGTTGGGGTACTATTATCGTAACAGAACACCACTGGATTTCCATCTATAGAAACCCTTTGGTCCATGGTATTTCCAAAAGCATCTTTCGCTATCACCCGGAGGTAATATCTACCGTCTAAAGCTTCACTGCCTTCAATAAGAACCCAGCCTTGCATGTCTCTAAAACTTGCAGGTATTTCTTCTTTACTTACAACATCTACCCATTTAACAGATATGTATTCCTCATTTTTACCTACATATGTGTTATCATTTATTTCAATCAAAACACCTTCAAATGTCCCGTAGTCAAGGGTAACTTCAGGCCTCTTCTTAAATACTTCCGGTTCTCCCAAATGCATTTCTTTTCCAATAGTGGGAGGTTCGTGATCAATGGTTATTTGCTCCTCAATCTGCTTCCAATTGTAGTATTCATCATAAAATCTGACTACCAGCTTGTAGTATCCTGTAATAGGTGTTGTTTCATCAAATAGGCTTATGCTTCCAGTGCCTTCAGTGCCTGTTATGCTGTCTATTTCCATTACACGCCACATATCGTCATTATCCTTTATACCTTCAGATATATCAGGTTCTGTTAAAGGCTCATAAGTCCAAGTTAATTCATCCATCATTAAAATTGTATATAAAAACTTATCCTGCAAAGCCCTGTCTTCAACTCTATAATTTACACTTTTTGGATCTCCATAATCACTCAGTTCAAGACTAAATCCTGTGACCCTAGGACCTTGATTATCAAAATAAAAGGCTTTGCTGCTGATGGTCTCCGTTTCCGTGCCGTTTACTGCCAGTATATTTAGATAATATGTGCCTTCCAGCGGAGCATCAGAGCTTGTCCCCTGTATGTGATATTTGCCATCTTCTCCCAGCAGTACCACTTTATTTATTACATCTCCTGCTTTATAGGGTTCTCTAGTCCACGAATATTTTACTTCATCCACACCGCTCTCCAAATCCTTCGCACTGAAAGAAACTGTGCGGCTTGTGGTATACAGAGTATCTTCTCCTGCATTTAAATCCACTACTGTCCCATCCTCACGAATACTCTTGTCCCAAGTTATGGTCGGAGGTGTTGCATCCTTTTGATTGACTATAAAGTATATATAATTGTTCCTATATCCATTTCTTGCTTCATCCCAAGCCTCAATAAATAGGGTGAACTCTTGATAAGGGGGTATGCTGCTTCCATTAGGAATATCAATTTTGACTGTATAGGTTGTATAAGTATCATCTACCACAGGTACCACTGTACTGCTTATCAACATTTTCGTCTCCGGCTCAGTAATTTTAAAACCATTTTTGTCTCTATATTCCCAATGATAAGCCAGAGTAAGAGGCGACTGCTTGGTCCCCCGGTTTTCCTCACTCACTACAATATCAATGCTTGTCCTGCCGCGTTCATATGCCTCATAGCTGTCCCATGGATATACTGGAGAAATAATCTTCGGCAATGCATTATCCAGCTTGAGTTTATATTTATCTATATTAGGCTTTTCATAATAAATAGCGGCATTTCCGCCTATATCACGCGCATGGTCATCGAAGGGGCCCGATCCATCAGGATTATAATAGAATTGTATATAATTGTCTCCTGCTATCAGTCTATCACCAATTGGGATAGAGTATTCATGCAAGTATCCCCTCCCTCCTTGAACATCTCCATAAACCATAGAACCACTTCTAACCAGAATATTTGTCCTCAGAAGTGTTCCCAGCCANNTAAATGGTATCTGAAGTGTTCACCCAGTTGTCCAAATACTCGCCGGTATCCTTATCCTTCTTCAATGGCACCGCATTACCGTTATAATCCCTGATTTCAGTAACTGTTGCTTCGATCATGTAAGGCGGTTTTTCATCAGAAAGCCATACCCTTATGTTATCCAGGTATACATCCAGGTCGCTTCCGCTTTCCCTGTCTGCGTATATATCCACCTTTATGCCTGTGGTGCCTGCAGGAAGGGTAATCCCGGTTTTCTTCAGTGTTTTCCAGGATTTGTTCCCTATATAATAGCCTGAATCGTGGATAAGTTTGGTCCCGTTGCTGTATATGCGCACCTTAAACCGGTCATTATCACTATCATCCCATCCGGAATAGTCTACTGAAAAATTAACCGTTAGCTGCCCCAGATTACACAGCATTTTTTGTTCCTCATTCAAATAAACAGTCCTTGCAATCTCTGCATCGGCCATTTCTCTAGTACCGTTTTCGTCATTTTTGAAGTAGTAAAAGTACCCCGGATTGCCGCTGGATGGTCCATTTTTCAAGGAAGTAACCCTTGCAACCTCATCATTCAAATTTGTCCATGAACCCGGTGAGCTTCCGTCATCATCGAGCAAATACCATTCATATCCCCCATATACAGCTATGCCGGAAAAAGATATATACGTCATTATTATCAGCATCAATACCAAAACCGGCTTCACTTTTACATTTTTCAACCTGATCCCTCCCTATAATCTTCAATATATCAATATCTATCAGAAATGGTCAAAAAATTCTGCATAATTATTTATATAATACCTTGTTTCCCATTTGTATACCATGTACTAAAGTACAGTCTGCTATAAAAAAATACAGCCTTCTACTAAAGACTGTATTTATAAACTGTTATTTGTGCTCCACTATTCCCATCCGTGCNNCCGTGCCGCATAAGCAATGACTTGTGCTCTATTCTCAAGATGCAACAGCTCTATAATCCTCCCCATATGATATTTGACAGTGCGCTCAGTAAGCCCCAAAGCATCTGCCGCTTCCCTATAGGTTATTCCTTTGGCTACCATTTCCAGTATTTCCAGCTGCCTTTGGGTAAGCTGCCTCCCTTTGCTATCCTGTGATGTGCTGGCTGTAGATGCATGCTCATAGGAGCTATNNATCCGGTGAAAGAGGAACCTCTCCTTTTTCAAGATCAGACAGCATGCCTACCAGTTCCCTGGCATTAGTATTTTTTAGAAGGTATCCTGATGCTCCATACTTCACTGCATCAAAAAGATCTTCATCCTCCTCAGACGTAGTAAGCATGATGATCTTTATTTCAGACATCTCTGCCTTTATCAGCCTTAATGCATCTATTCCGCTGCACTCAGGCATCTTGATGTCCATTAAAATAATGTCCGGCTTCAATGCCCGAGCTTGCGCAAGCGCCTCTCTCCCATTTTTTGCCGTACCGGCCACATCTATTCCATAGGTTTCAAGAAGATATTGAAGACCTTCCAGAAATAAAGGATGATCATCTACCAGCATTAGTTTCATCTTCATTTTTCCCACCTTTCCTGATAGGCAGATATAAAGCAATCCTGCTGCCTTTTCCCGCAAGTGATTCGATGTGAATTCCCGCACCTATTGCAGCTGCACGCTCCCGCATTATATTCAGTCCAAACTTTGTACCGGCGCTGTTTTCGTATAAACTGCAGTCAAACCCTTTTCCGTCGTCCTCTATGATAGTACAGAACTCCTCCTGTGAAAAAGAAAAAGATATTTTTACATTATCGGCCTCCGCATGCTTCCTTACGTTGTTCAGGGCTTCTTTGATGATATTCAGCATATTCAACCGTATTATCGGCTCCAGTATCTCACCTGTAAAGTCAATAGGCATATCCCTTTTAACATATATGCCGGTTTCTTCCTCAAATCTAATAATATCCTTTTCTAATGCTTTGATAAAATCCTTTTCGGTAAAGGCGGTACTCCTGGCATTGTGTATATATTCCCTTATTTCATCATGGGCCCCCTGTGTAACGCCTATCAGCTTGTCCAGCTTTAGAGAGACCACTTCTACCCCTGAGTTCAGAAGTTCCTGCTTGATTCCCTGGGCCTGTAAGCTTATGAAGCCTAAAACCTGTCCCAAGTTGTCATGCATATCCCTGGCCATCCGTTCCCTCTCCTCAATCACTGCAAGCCTCCATTGATGCCTTAAAAACTCCTGCTGTGCCTGCTTCTTATCAGTTATATCATATATAACTGCAAGCCTTCCNNCCTTTGCATATTCCATGGCATCTACTGAAAACTCTGTATGTGCAATATTCCTGTCCATGCAAGCCTTAGCCAGCTCCGGAATTTTAGAGCAGGCCTCTTCAACCCTTTTGGCAGAAGCTTGTGAAACAGTCAAACCTATGATCTTTTCAAAGGCCGGATTCATATCCAGCACCCTGTCCTGCAAGTCAAGGACCAATATCCCTGCTTCCATTGTCTCAATCACAGTAGCACGTGCCAAGGGTATCAAGTCGAATATCTTATAGCGAAAGATACCCCATGCCATTATCAAACCCGCCGGTCCAAAGAACACCGGCGTGATATCAAATCTTTTCACAGGGCTGATGCCTGAAATATACAGCATATTGGGTATAACAATTAAACTTAATCCCAAAAACAATGCAAATGCTTGCTTTCTGTATACTGTGTTCTTAAAAAATACCGCTCTGGCGATAAGTATCCATGCAGTAATATTCAAAGAATGTGAATAGAGAGCATGAATATAGAAGATAGGACCGTATCTTTTAGCAATGACGGGAAATGATCCGCTGTAATCCATGTGTATCCCATACCTTATCAAACCGTGCACTCCATCAGTCCAAACGAGCATTATGATAATTGTAGGTATGACAGCAAGCCACCAAATCTTTTTATTTCTTACCCATCCATGATATCCGGTGAATTCCATGCATAACACAAGCAATGTTACAGGTGAATAGCAATAAGCAAAATATTGGATATTTGCCCAAAAAAGCTTGGTGCCGAAGTCGGCCGCCGCCATTTCAAGTGCATTGCCTGATGACCATATGGTCACCACAAGCATGCTGAGTATAAAGCTGGCAGCACCTTTTGCATTTTTTCGCCTCAGCAATGCATATATTCCCAAAGATAATGTAATGCACGAAGACACAATCAAAGGCCATATATATGGAATATATTGAAATTGCATACTCTCACCATGCCTTGCCAATAATATACTATTTATATTAAGTATAAGGTATTAATTTATTTAATGGAATAAAAATATGAAAAAAGCAGGAAATCAATCCTACTTCACTTTTTTTATTTGAACTTGCCAAATAAGCCATATAAAGAAGCATAAAAAACCCCAATGCCTCAAAGCGTTGGGATTGGTAATTTCAATATGGTGCACCTAGCAGGAGTCGAACCTGCGGCACACGGTTTAGGAAACCGTTGCTCTATCCTACTGAGCTATAGGTGCATTTTTATTACAATATGTATATTACAATTTTATTTTGTTTTTGTCAACTTTAAAAAATTGTATATTAGCTTGTTTACTAACCTATGCCTTGAACTACAAGCCTTCCTATCCATACGGACGCCAGGCTTAATATCAGATTTAATGCGGCATTGCTCATCCCTAAAAAATAGCTGCCCTTGCTCAATAATTCTACTGTTTCGTAACTGAAGGCAGAAAAGGTGGTCAAGCCGCCTAAGATACCGGTGACCAAAAATATCCTCATATCCGGTGAAAGGCTCCAGAGCTTCATGCTTCCTTCCAGTATAAAGCCTATGAAGAACCCTCCTATTATATTTACGCTTAGCGTCCCCAAAGGCAAAGAAGAGCTTATATGCCTTGAAATCATATTGGATATCATGTATCTGAAAGATGCGCCGATAAAACCGCCGATTCCCGCTAAAACAACTTTTATCAAATCTCACTGCCTCCAAATATTTTATCCATCATGGTATTATAGTATTCATATGCTTTTTCATTGTAACATGTGAAGATGACCTTCTCAATAGAGCTGTTTTTCTTCAAAAAATCTAAAACCTCTGCAACGGCAATTTTTACTGCTCTTTCCAGAGGGAATGAATATACCCCTGTGCTGATGGCCGGAAATGCTATGGTTTTTATATCATTTTCTGCGGCAAGCTTCAAAGAATTTCTGTAAGCATTCCTCAGCAGCTCATCCTCGCTGCTGTTTCCGCCTTTCCATACGGGCCCCACAGTATGGATTACATGCTTTGCAGGCAGGTTATAGCCTTTGGTTATCTTCGCCTCTCCTGTCTTGCAGCCTCCCAGCCCCCTGCACTCCTCCAGGAGCTTCGGGCCTGCTGCTCTATGTATGGCGCCGTCTACGCCGCCTCCGCCCAGCAGGCTGGTATTGGCCGCATTCACTATGGCATCCGCCTGAAGCTTGGTTATATCTCCAAGAAAGATTTCTATTCTGCTTTTCATATATATCACCTCATAGAATTATTCCGCCCGGTTCCTTGTCTTTCTGTGGTTTACTCCTCATCATTATGCTACTATTATTATAATATCATAAAAAGGGGTTATAAAAATGTGTGGAAGGTTTTTATTGAAAAGCGGATTAGAGGATCTGGCAACCAGGTACAATGCAGATTATTCCGAGGGCTTATACAAATCCGGTGAAATTTTCCCTTCCGAAAATGCCCTTGCAGTGGTAAAAACGGACGGCAGGATAAGGCTTCTGCCTATGAAATGGGGCTTCCCCATGAGCGGCAGCAAGAGGCTTATCATAAATGCCAGAGCAGAAACAGCGGATAAAAAGCCCATGTTTAAATCCGCTTTGATCAAAAGAAGATGTCTGATCCCCGCCAATGCCTTTTTTGAATGGAAGGCAGGACAAGGCAACAAGATCAAGCATCTCATCGGCAAAGATGATGAGGATATATTCTCCATGGCCGCTATCTATGATGAGGATACCTTTGCTATTTTGACCATGGATTCCTCAGAAAAAATGAAGAGCATCCATG
>DPSW01000058.1:0-4293 GCA_003527145.1 Clostridiaceae bacterium
CCATTCTTCTTATAGCTGCTGTATCAACAGCCTAAATGGAAGGCTGCTATTTGAACACATTAGGTTCCACCTGATTCCTTCCTTTATCAGGGTGATTCAGGGGATACAGGGCAGGGCCTTCCATTATGCTTCCGTCATAGCTGAACCTCGAGCCGTGGCACGGACAATCCCAGGATTTTTCTCCATCGTTCCACTGAAGCTCGCAGCCCATATGGGTGCAGGTTATATCCAGAAGGTAAAGCTTCCCGACTTCATCCTTATAGACACCTGTCCTTTTGCCTTTATATTCTACGACCTTGCCTTCGCCTTTTTCAATATCTATTTCATCATCAGGATTTTCAATTTTACCTGATATGAGCTGCATGGCCACATCTGCGTTTTGTGCGATGAAGGTTGCAGCAGCAGTACCAGTAGCGGCTCTTTGAGGACTATAGATACCCTCCCAGGAGCTTTTCCCTTTGATTATCAAATCCTTAATGATTATAGCTGCAGCAGTTGAATTCGTCATTCCCCACTTTTTGAATCCTGTTGCAACATATATGTTAGGAGTATTGGAAGTGAGTCTTCCTACATAAGGTATTCCGTCCAATGTGTAATAATCCTGCGTGGACCAATGATAAAGCTCCTCTTTTACGGTAAACATGGTTCTTACAAGCTTTCTCAGATTCTCATAATGAGCGGAGGTCTGCTCTCCATGGGCGGTTTTGTGGGCCTCTCCGCCGAATATGAGTATCCGGCCTCCCTCATGGGATTGGCTGCGCAGGGTCATGCCGGGCGTATCAACATTTATGAACATTCCATCCGGAATGTCCTCCTCAACCTTAAACGCTAATAGATAAGATCTGGAAGGATACATCCTTGCAAAGTACATTCCCTTTCCGTCATAAAAAGGATAGTGTGATGCTATTATGACATGCCGGGCTTTTACTTTTTTACCATTAACGGTTTTTATTGTACAGGTTTCTCCCTCATCAACATCTACAGCCCTGGTATTCTCAAATATATAAGAGCCGTCCCCCGGTATATTCTCGGCTAATGCCAATACATACTTTCTCGGGTGGAATTGAGCCTGATCGGTAAATCTGACTGCTCCAAGCACTGGGAAGGGCAGAGGAGTTTCCGGAACAAACTCTGCAGGTATTCCGAGGCTTACAGCAGCCTCTGCTTCTTTCCTTATCTTCTCCACGGATTTTTGATCCTGAGTAAAGACATAGGCGGACTTTAGCTCATAATTGCATTGAATATTACAGCTCTTGACTAAATCTGTCATGAACTTTACAGCATGCTGATTTGCATCTGCGTACTGCTGAGTCAGCTCTTTACCGAAGGTTTTTATAGCTTTATCATATGTTAATGTATGCTGTGAGGTTATCTTTGCAGTGGTATGGCCTGTGGCGGCCTTGCATATCTTGTCGGCCTCGATGACGGCTACCTTGAAGCCTTCNNTTCTTTTTTTAATAAATAGGCAGAAGTTATGCCTGCCAATCCTCCTCCTACTATCCCTACATCTACGCTTACATCCTCCGTTAATTCCGGATAGTTAGTATCTTCCGCGGTGCCGATCCAATAGGGTATTGTGTTTCTATCCATAAAAAAATCCCTCCTTACTGCTAATCACCTTTATGGTTTACAGCAAGAAGAGATTTATGCATGTCTATTTGATTTTTAAACCGTAGATATAGCCATTTCTCGAAGCAATAACCGCATAATCATTGAATATAGCAGGTGAAGCTTCAATATATGAATCTATTGGCGCTTTTCCAAGTATCTTCCCGTTTGCCCCATCGATTATATACATGGTGCCGTTTCGCAAAGCTTGCAATATATATGCCTTGCCCTGGCTGTCATAGACATCTACAGGGGATGACCAGGCATAGGTCGGCATTTCCCATCTCCATAGCTCTTGGCCTGTGGCTTTATCAAGGGCCACCATTATTCCCTTGCTTTCATTCTCTGTTCTGGATAGGGTAAATATAACCATATTATCGATGCTTTTCTTTCCTACTATGTTGGTAGAGAGAGCACCTCCATTAGAAGGGCTGGCACCATCTCTGGAAAAAGCTTTATATCCTTTCTCCCAGAGTATTTTACCGGTTTTGCCTTCGATTTTTAATATCCTTGCAGTGCCCTGGCTGCCTTGCCTGTCCACTTCACTGGCAGTATATAATACAGGATTTTCATTTTCTATGTCTAAGGTTATGGAAGCGTCTGTGTCATCAAAGTTATCCACAGTCCAGAGTTCCTTTAAATCCTTATCGATGGCTTTGACCAATCCGCCGTTGTCTGCAAAGAAAATCATATCTTCCCATGCGGCAGGGGAATTTTCAATGCCATAAGTGCTGTACAGCGGATCTGTGCTGTCATCTTCCTTTTCGTATTTATATTTTTTTACTTCCGGATTTATAGTCAACAGCTTTTCTTCGGGCTTAAAGACGGTGTTAAGCTTCAGCTTATAGAAAAGGCCGTTTTCTCCGCCCACATAAAGGGCATCCTCGCTTCTGCTGAATAATGCAGAGGAATCAAAATTCGGCCACAGCCTTGGTGCATCCTTGTCCTCTCCGTCTTGGAGAAAGAGCAGCTTTTGATCAATTAGACTGTATAATCTAAAGCCGAAATCAGGCTTTTCTTTGATGCCTTGTCCTACATATAAAAGCGGGTACCCTCTTGAATCCACCGACACACTGCCTTTTATGGGGCTGCCTGTATCAATAGGCTCTCTTGTCAGCTCTCCGGTAGCTAAATCGATAAAGTAAACCTTGCCGTTTAAAGATGCAATGATTACTTCAACAAAGTTTTCATCCTCTTTGAACTTTTCTTTTATATTCATAATCTTTCTTACTTCAGGACTCCACTTGACCAGAGCAGGCTGGCCTGTCCAGCCGCTTCCCCCGCCCCAGAGCCCCTTTGCTTCAGCCTTGACCTGCCAAAGCTTCTCGATCTTATTGTCCTTTATATCCACAGTACCGTAAGCAGGTGCCGTTCTAAAATTGTTGCCCCTAAAAGTTAACACTCCCGGAACTTCCGTATAAGATAAAGTAAAGGGAAGCAATTCCTTATCAGGTGTGGATTCTTTATCTTTATCATTCTCAGGGAGTTGTTCCCCAGGGTTGTCCATACCAAGAGTAGGCGTTATGGTAAGCCCGGGAAGAAGCTTAAAAATCAATATTGAAACTAATAAAATAAAAAATAGCAGTTTTAATTTTTTCATAGAATTTTCCTCTCTTTTCTGATCGCCGTTCCCCATCGCATTTTTGTACCGGCATGACGCATTATATAGTTATTATACATCAACAGGACTCCGGTTGTCAGATAGTTTATACGAAAAATATTTGCTTTTATTTGGGACATGGTTTATAATTATTACAAATGTGTTACAATTCCCAACCCTCGTAAAAGGAGGTGCTTTTCTGAGGAAATTAGTATTATTGACCGCATTGTTTATAATTTGCTTCAGCGCAAAAACCTATGCTGATCTAGGCGATATAACGCTTAAGAGGGGCATGACACATAAAGATATAACAACCCTTCAAAAGAACCTGGATTTTTTGGGATACTTTAAAAATGATGAATATACAACTTATTATGGAGATAAGACGGAAATCGCAGTAAAAAAGTTTCAAGAGGAAATCGGCCTTAAGGTTGACGGCATCGCAGGCAAGCAGACCATAGATTATATAAAGGCTAGAATCCGTCAAATAGAAGTGGTAAAAGAAAAAGAAGCTGCGGAGAAAAAGCTCGCAGAATCGATACAGCAGGATCTCAAGACCGCCGGGCTTTATAATGGTGAAATAACCTCGCTTATAGATGAGGCTACCCAAGAAGCCATAAAAGCGTTTCAGGAAAAAGAAGGATTGAATGTCAGCGGCGAAGCCGATAATGCTACAATAGCAAAGCTGAATGAGCTATTTCCGAAAAAAATAGAGGAAAAATCAGATAAAACTTCTGTAAGCAGTCGTGCTTTCGTTGATTTCACCAGAAAATACTTAGGCGCTCCATATGTATATGGTGCCTCTTCAGGAAAAGCTTTTGACTGCTCCGGCTTTACAACTTATGTGATGAAGAATTATGGCATAAAGNNCATAGATAAAAAGGATTTAGAACCCGGGGATTTGGTTTTCTTCTCCAATAGGGGCAAAACCATAGGACATGTGGGAATATACATAGGAGATCACAAATTCATACACGCCAGTTCATCTCAGAAAAAGATTGTGATCAGTGATTTACGCACATATACGGGCAAGTATCAAGGTGCCCGGAGATATATAGAGTTGAAAGACGAAGAAGAAGTCGAGG
>DPSW01000058.1:4370-15620 GCA_003527145.1 Clostridiaceae bacterium
CAATTCACCTTATGCTTCGAGACTAAGATAATTTGCCCAATATCTCGTTTTCCTGCTCTTCCATGAATTGATTAGTGTAGAGCCTATAGTAATGACCCTTTTCTTCCATAAGCTTGTTATGGTTGCCGTCTTCGATTATCTTTCCATCGCTTATTACCAATATCCTGTCTGCAGACCTTATAGTAGAAAGTCTGTGAGCGATTATAAAGCTGGTTCTTCCTTTTAACACCTTTTGAATGGCATCCTGAATGATCTTCTCAGTCTCTGTATCAACAGAGGAAGTTGCTNNATCCAGCACAAAAATCCTGGGATCTGCAAGGATTGCCCTGGCAAAGGATATGAGCTGCTTTTCTCCCGTAGACAGCCTGCTGCCGCCTTCTCCCACCTCTGTCTCATAGCCGTTTTCAAGCTTCATTATAAAATCATGTGCATTGACCAGCTTTGCTGCTTTTATGATATCATCTGAAGATGCATCAAGCTTGCCGTATCTGATATTGTCCTTCACAGTACCGCTGAACAGATGAGGTGCTTGGAGCACATAGCCAAGGTTCGACTGCAGCCAGGCCTGTGATCTCTCTTTATAATCAACGCCGTCTATCAAAATCTCTCCCTTAACAGGCTCATAGAATCTGCAAAGAAGGTTTACTATGGTGCTTTTCCCCGAACCGGTCTCTCCTACCAGAGCTATGCTCTGGCCTGCTCTTATGTTGAGATTGAAGTTCTCCAGCACTTTTTCCCCATTCTTGTAGGAAAAGCTCACATTTTTAAAAACTATATTTCCTTTTATAGGCGGCCAATTTTCGGGCTTAGGATCGAAGACATCTCCATATCTTNNGCGTGTCTTTTATTTCCGGTTCAGTCTCTATGAGAGACATTATCCTTTCTGCAGAGGCCTGAGCTGATTGAAATTCGCTGAATATCCTGGCCAGGTCTCTAACCGGCTCAAAAAACTGGATGGTATAGGATATGAAGAGCACTAAAGTACCATAGCTGATGCTCTCAAGCATTACCGCTTTGCCCCCATACCACATTGCCAGGCCGGTGCCTATGCTCCCCAATGTGACCACAAGAGGGAGATAAACGGCCGAATACATAGCCGCCTTCACGGATGAATTATACATATCCAGGGTCAATTCCTTAAATTCCTTAAGATTCTCTTTTTCCCTTACCAAAGTCTTGGTAGTCTTGGCACCCATTATGCCTTCATTAAAAGCTCCGGTGATTCTGGAATTTATTTTCCTCACCTTCCTGTGCGCCTTCAATATTTTTTGCTGAAAATATACGCTGGCTATTGCCAGAAAAGGCACTACAGACAAGCTTATCAATGCAAGCTTAAGATTCATAAAGAGCATTACTATAGCTATGCCCGTCATCATGGTGAAGCCCCAGACCAGATCCACCAAACCCCAGGCTATAGTGTCTCCAAGCCTTTGCACGTCTGAAGTCATCCTCGCCATCATCCACCCCACGGGAGTTTTATCATAGTAGGAAAAGGACAAGTTCTGCAAATTATCAAAGCCTTTATGCCTGATATCATAAACCACCCCTGTTTCGATCTTGCCCGCATTGAGGGCTAAAAGCCTTACATTTGTAGATTGAAACAATACAAGCAGGGCATAAACTCCTGCAAAGATCCATAAACCCTGCAAATGGCCTTTTAATACAAAATTATCTATGGCATATCTCGTCATGATGGGAAAGATTACGTCAATGCCTCCTACCGCCATCATGACCAAGGTAAGCCTTATTACATACTTTTTATAAGGTATTATATATTGAAACAGCTTGCGCCAAAGTCCAAAATCCAATTTTTTAGTATAATCCTGTTCTTGATTGGCTGTCATAATGTCACCTCCTGTTTTAGTCCATATCTATGCTGTAAGCTCTAGGCTGTAAGCGTATCCTCCTTGGAGTTTTGCAGCTCCCATATCCTTCTGTAAAGTCCGGGCTTGGCTACCAGAGCTTCATGATCGCCCATTTCTGTTATTCTGCCATCTTCCATTACCAATATAACATCTGCTTCGGATAAGGTGTTTATCCTATGGGATATGATAAAGGTGGTTACATCCTTTCTTCTCTCCCTCAAAGCTTTTCTTATGGCTGCATCCGTCTCTGTGTCAACAGCGCTCAGGGAGTCATCAAAGATCATGATCGGGCAATCCTTAATCAGAGCTCTTGCTATTGCCACCCTCTGTTTTTGTCCTCCGGACAGGGTTACCCCTCTTTCCCCCACCAATGTGTCATAGCCTTTATCAAATCCTGTTNNCCTGGCAGATTGATAGATCCTTTCTTCATCCTCTTCCTCCTGAGCCATCTTCAGATTTTCTTTTATGGTTTTAGAATATAGAAAAGGCTCCTGAAGCACTATGCCTATTTTTTCTCTTATCCATTTCTTGTCTATATCTCTAAGCTCCACTCCGTCGATCTTTATAGAGCCGCTATCATAGTCGTAAAGCCTGTGGAGAAGATGCATCAATGAAGATTTGCCTGAGCCTGTAGGCCCCAGTATGGCGATGGTCTGCCCTTTATTGACGCTGAAGCTTATATCTCGAAGCACTTCCTTGCCATCCTCATACTGAAAATGAACATGGCTGAATTCAAGGTTTCCCTGTATCTCGGGCTTCAAGCCCTCTTCCCCGTCTTTATCCAGCGGCTCATCCAATATCTCCTTTATCCTGCCAATAGCTACAGCGGTCTTCCCCATATCAGTGAGAATCCTGCCCATCTGTCTGACAGGCCACAGCAGCATGCCTTCATAAGTGGTGAATACTACTAAGGTCCCCAGGGTCATGTGCCCTGACACCGTCCAATACACACCAGATACCAGCAGAATCCCCATCTGCAGCATAGACAATAAGTCTGAGAAAGACCAGTACCAGGCTAATAGTTCGATCAGATGGGACACTTTATTCCTGAAGTCCCAATTTNNTCATCGAATTTATCTCTTTCGTAAGGCTGTCTGGCAAATGCCCTTACCACCCTTACTCCTGTAAGATTTTCCTGTAGGATTGAGGTCAGCTTTCCTTCGGACTCATCGCATTCCAGGAATGATTCCTTTATCTTCATGTAATAAAGGGTGGAAAACAGGAATATTGCAGGTATTACCGACATGGCTATAAAGGTCATACGCACATCCAGAGAAAACATTATGCCTATAGCCATTGCCAGCATGAAAATTGCCCTGCCTACCTCCACAAACTGCATTGCCAAAAATCTTCTTACCGTATCTACATCAGACGTGCATCTTTGTATCAAATCCCCTGTTTCGGCTTTGACATAATATCCGTAGCTTACATTTTGCAATCTGTCATAAAGGGCATCCTTCATGTTTTGCGCTATGGATTCGGATGCAACTGCAGACCATTTTCCTTTATAATAAGTAAATATACCGTTTATAATAGCCAATAATACCAAAGCAATGCTGCACATCCAGATGTTTTGTCTTAATGTATCTTGCCCTCCCACAGCCTCAATAATGTTCATTACCCATGACGGCGCGTCCATGACGGTGCCGCCTATCACCGAATCTATTGTATACCGGATGATCAATGGAGACATAAATGAGAATACAGTGGCAAAGCCAATGCTTATTATGGATGCCAAATAAAGGAGTCTGTTGCCCTTCATAAAAGACCATAATAGTTTAAAATTTTTCAAGTTATCTACCCCACCTNNATACTTACTGTGGCTCAATAAATAGCAAACGAGTTGCATAAAAATATAAAAGCCACAGGTATGCACATACCTATGGCCTATTAATCAGGATGTAACGCTATATGTCTACATAGCGCTCCGGCTTAAGGCTAAAGGTCGTGCAAAAAATACTATGCCGTTTACGGCTATTCTATTAAATCCAGCTGTTATTCTTTTCATGATCACGACCTCCTTCCATATTATTTCCATTACAATTATATTCCTAATATTTTATTTTAGCAATAGNNTAGCAATAGCATAATTTTTTTGTAACAATTTTGTAATAAGTTTTCATGAGTGCTCTAAAGCAAATATCCTTACCCAATCCCAATTATATTATAAACGATATATCCGGCTTTCGCTAATTAGGCTCTACTGATATTAGGCATAAAATAAAGATACCAACCTTAGCAAAAGATTGATATCTTTAAAATATATTTATAGATAAATAAAGCAAGCAGTTTTAATTTAGCCGATTCTATACTTTTCTAACTTTGCCATATCAACTTCGATGCCGAGACCTGGCCCATCAGGTACTAATAAACACCCATCTTCGTATTCAAAAGGATTTTTAATGATGTCATCTTTGAAGAACCTTGCTGCAGTCTTGGTGCGTTCACATTCCAAAGTACTTGTTATCGGAATAACTGAGGGAAGATTAATGCTACGAGCAGATGAAGCAAGATGCAAATTGGCAGCATTGCCTATGCCAAACTCCCCAGAGCCATTCACATTGCAACGTATACCTGAAGCCTCAGCAACCGCAGCGATCATACGAGCAGGATATAAACCGCCCGGCTTAGCAGAATAGATGGAAATGAAATCACAACCTTTTTGGCTGATCAATTTGATTGCATCAGCTAGCGTCCAACAACTCTCATCTGCACATACCGGAACTTTTAGTAAACTGGTGACCCGTGCCATAGCTTCAAGCCCCTCAACAGGCTGTTCAATATAGAACATTTTATATTCATCCATACGTGTGCACCATTGGACCGCCTCTTTGGCAGAGGGATATGACTGATTGGGATCTATAACTAATGAAATACCCGGTCCAAGGTTTTCTCTTAATTTTTTTACGAGCTCCAAGTCACGCTCAAAATCCAAACCGCCCTTGATCTTAATGTGTTTGATGCCTTCTTGCACTGCCAGAATTGCTTCATTAACCGCATCATCCACTGGCATCAAGCCTAGACTATGTGCTATAGGTATACGTTTGCGATGGCAACCACCTAGCAGTTGGTTTACAGGCCTACCTATTTCTTTTCCCCACATGTCATAGATTGCAACATCAATGGCGGTCTTAGCATATGGATAGCCGCGCACCGCCTGGTCCATCTTACGGTGGATCAATCCTATGTCGAATGGATCCATACCTTTAATGGCTGGGAATAGGTTATTCTCGATTATAACACGGGTAGTGGCTGCTGTTTCTCCGTAGTAGACGCCGAAATCTCCACCCCATTCCGCCATAGCGGTAGATTCTCCCCAACCTTCAACTCCTGTATCTGAAATCAACTTAACCAGCAGGTAACCGGCGCCGATATCTACGGTACTTGTCGCCCATTTATGCTCACGCCTGCTGGGTATTTTTACTTCGTAAAGTTCATAACCTATAATTTTCATAGTCTTATATATCTCCCTTTTCTTGCATTATTAAAATCCATGAGTCACGAGTTGAGTCAACCCATCCCCATCGTAATCCGCTAAACCTATCGTTTCAAGCGTATGTGCCTGAGCATGCAATTTGCCGTCTAAAAGTATATCACTTAGAATAATCAGCGAAGAAATAGCAGGAGTTTCCACATTTACAGCTTTTGCTAGCGATTCTATTGCTGCCAAGCCATAAGGAACATCCTCCATTAAAAATCTATGTTTCAGAGTAGTTGGTGCCATAATCGATTTGTAAGCTTGATTTAGCCTTAATGCTTCACCCAATGTATGCCAAGCTCCGCTTCCCACACCATACCATCCTTTTAAAACTGTTTCTAAAGGAGTCATATCTATGTTTAGTGCGCAACCAATTTGAATACGCTCTTTTTCAACCATATCCACAACATTAGCAACTTTTTCGGTACATCCCTGGGCATAAAAAGCAAAGGTCGATTGCCTGTCAATTTGCCCGGCATTTAAGACCGCCAATGGTACATGAAAGATTGCATTAGTATTGCGTAAAGCTACTTCAAAAATGTTACTGCATATCTGCCAATCCTCAAACAGTTCTTTCACAAGGACCTGTGCACGCCCATTATGTGCCGAAGGAAAGGCAGCAAAACTCAAACCGTTCTTCATACCGTTAATGTTTACATCAAAATCCTTAGTTACGGTACTCATATGACGAATATACTCTGCTTCTATCAGCAATACATCTGCCAAATTAGCATTATTTCGCATACTCTTATGTAGGTATGCTGAAATACCCATGATTGTAGGTGAGAATATCACCGCCTGACCATCTTGCAAAATAGAAGCTAACGCGTTAGCATAGTGCAGTTGGACATGTGAAGGCACTGCAACTATAATAACTTCTGCGTTTTTAATAGCCTGACTCATTTCGCTGGTAACACTATGTATAAAGGCAAATCCACTTTGCAGCTTATCTACCTTAGGCGCTATATTAACCTGTATTCCACCTTTTTCAATGATTCTATCCATCTTTTCATAGTAGTTTGGTGCTTCATAGATTCCAATGTCAAAACCACGCAGCGACAATTCTGCAGCATAGGCTCTTGCGCTAGCACCTCCCCCCAATATTGCAATTCTTTTAATCATTTTATCCTCCTTAACGGTCTGCTATTTTAAAAAGCTTATCATAAGGTTTATTTGCCGAGATTACTTTACAACCGCTTTCAGTTACTAATACTTCGTTTTCCAATTGAAAACCGAAACAGTCGGGTTTGATCATAATAGGCTCTACACACATAGCCATACCAGCCTGTAGAATATTTCGAGCATAACGACCAATATAAGGCTCTTCGTGAAGAGACAAACCAAGACCATGTCCCACAAAATCTACCGCTGGATAATTCCATTCTTCAAACTGACGGAGAAAATCGTCATAAATATCTTTAGTATCTGCGCCGGGACGAATCTTAGAAACTATTTCATCATGGGATTGCACCAATCTAGACCAAATTAGATTGTGTTCATCTGTAGGTTCGCCTACCACTGCCGACCTGCAAACATCACAGTAATAACCCTTTTTGTCNNGGCATTCAGGAAGCAGCTGCGCTCGCCGGAAGCAACGGTTAAAACAGTCAGTTTATCGCCGCCTATTGCGCTGAAGCCTTTGACAATGATATTTTTAATATCATTTTCAGTCATGCCTGCATGAACGCCGGAAAAGGCTGAGTAAATTACATCTTCTGCTTGACTGCCGAATGCCTCTATACGCTCTATTTCAAAAAACAATTTAACTTTACGCAATTTCTCAAAAAGCTCTTGGGCATCAACTAATTCAATTGAGGGTACAGCTTTTACAAGCTTAAGATAATCCTTGTAAGGTAAATAATTCATCTCAATTCCTACCCTTTTACCATCCAGTCCAAGATCTAACATCTTTTGACCCGCAATTACTATTGGATCTTGTGTAAACTCGTTGTACGAACTTATATGTGCACTATCAAGCCAACTGGATGATTTGACCAAGCCCTCTTCAATGTTGACAACTACAGTTTTACTTTGTCCCTGTGCGTTTAAAATATGGATGGCATGTCTGCTTCTTACGGTTACTTGTGTTGGCACCATCACACCTGATACATAGCCAAAATTTTCTGGAGTCATTGCTACTAATCCATCTAGATTATACTCCCGCATTAATTCCTGTTGCGCTTTTATTACTTCGTGCATTGTTTTCCTCCTTTAAAAGCATGCATATTTTAAATGATTAGTATTTTAAAAATAAATAAAATACTTTAATTTTATAAAAGACTTATTCAAAACTAATTATTTTCATACATATCTAGAAATTCATTATTTTTCAGTTATGAAATTCCTAACGCATCTGTATTTCTGATTAGATCTCAATCAGATAGTTATTAACGCTAGCATAATGTGCTGCACAAATGTTACGAATAAAGGGCAAATCACAGCTGGAAAAAGCATCGGCAATTATCACATGCTCAGCATAAGAAGCCTTTTTTCTGGATTCATCAGCTGCAATAGCTACACGCTCATCGTAAATAGTGTTAGTGACGTCGGAACATATGCTCCACAATACCTTGTTGCCACAGGCTTGCCAAATAATATCATGGAACATTATATCATGCTCGATAAACTCTACTTCCGAGCAATGCTCAATATCAAGCTGTTCCACACAATGTTTTAACTTTTCCCCAACATCAGCAAGCTGGCCTGTGGGGATCAATTCTAAAGCCTTGATTTCCAGTGCTGTTCGAACATTATGCAAATCTATGGCCTGATCCTTGTGCAAAGCAATCCATTTTACCGAATTACCGCTTTCTAATATATCTGTTGAATTGATATAGATACCGCTGCATTGGCGGATTTCCAAAGCGCCCATTGTCTGCAGTACTTTAATAACCTCACGCAAAGAGTTGCGGCTGCAACCAAATTCCTTCGCAAGAGCACGCTCAGACATGATTCGATCTCCCTGCTGATAGTTGCCTTCTCTGAGATATTCAAGAAAACGATTGAGCAATACATTATCTTTCTTTAAATATTTTAGTGGCATCCTTTCCCTCCACCCCCATAATTGGAATATACTGGTTTACAATTTCTATTATGAGCCTCTTCTTGTAGTATGTAAATATCATACTGCAAAAATCTGCGCCCCTATTTTAAGAGCAGATTTGGCAAGAATGTAACTATAGCCGGCACATATGTGATGATTATCAAGACTAACGTTGCAATACCAATCCATGGCCAAATTTGCTTAACAAGAACATTTGAAGGCACTTTGGTAACCTGTGCTGTAGTAAACAGAGTAATACCAACCGGCGGTGTAAGCATGCCAATGATCAGATTAATGCACATCACTATTCCAAAATGCAGCGGATCTATGCCGACAGCGTTTATAACGGGCAGAAGAACCGGCACCAAAATGATGATTGCCGCAGTAGTCTCCATTACCATACCTACTATAAACAGCAATATATTAATCAGCAGCAATAAGATATATTTGTTGGTAGTTATAGCAAGTAAAGCCTCTGCTATCATAGTAGGAATTTGATCCAGTGCCAGTGTCCAACCCAAAATATTAGACATAGCTACTATGAATAGGATACTTGCGCTTATTACTCCTGTACGTTCGAGAATATGTGGCAGTTGCGACCATTTTAACTTACGGTATATAAATGCGCCGACAATCAATGCGGTAAAGCATGCACTTGCGGCGGCCTCCGTCGGTGTGGTTATTCCGCCTAAAATTCCGCCTAGTATTACAACCGGAACAATCAGAGCCGGCACAGCCTCCAAAACATTTTTAATGACATCTTTGAGCCTTATACGCGGGTGGGTGGGTATATCCCTATTTTTTACATAAATGCCGATCAGCGCAAAATACCCGCATGTCATCATAAGGCCAGGAATTATTCCTGCAAAAAACAGTTTTGCAACCGATACATTCGCTGCAACGCCGAAAACAATAAATACCATACTAGGCGGAATAATCGGGCCAAGCAGCGATGTCCCAGCTATTAAACTAGCACTAAAGCCATCTTCATAACCATCCTTGCGCATCTCCTCAAACATAGTATCGCCCAGCAATGCCGCAGATGCATTTGCAGAACCCAGCAAAGCGCCTAACGCGGTACCGACCAAAACAGTCGTATAAGCTATCCCTCCTTTGATATGGCCTATGAAGGCACGCATCATGTTCGCCAGTTTCTCCGTAATTCCTCCAAAACCCATTATCTCACCGGCTAGGATAAACAATGGAATAGCCATAAGGCTAAAATTATTTACTGCGGCAAACATGCGTTGTGGAAGCATAGCAAACAATTTAACATCACCCATTAAAATTGCATGTGTTATAGCCGTAGATCCTAAAACATAGGCTATCGGAAGACCGATTGCAATGGTTATAATAAATACGAGCAATACAATGATCACTTGGATACCTCCTCACTCGGCCTATCAAATATACAGATGCAGCGTATTATGATCTGAACCATCAAGATTCCAAGACCAATCNNTGCAGACTTCTGCATTATTGTACCCGGAAGTTTTACCAGATCTACGCTGTATTTAAACAACATTGTGGTGATCACCAACATTATTAGATCAGTGATTATGAACAGAGCTTTCTTAATTGTTTTGGGCATCATCTCAACCAGCAAATCTACACGAGACAAGCTATTTTCTTTAAAAGCGATGGAAGCACCGNNTAATTCTTCCGACCATGAAAGCGGGCTGTGAAAGAAATACCTAAAAACAACTTGCATCAATATCACAATAGCCATAGCGGCAACAAGAATCTGTAGGAAAATGCGAAAAACTTTATCTAAAATATCTCCGAAAGTCTTGATTACTTTCATGTTATAATCTCCTTTCAGGTAAAAATAAGAACAGTATCCTGCTTATCAGAATGTTTTTTCACTAGTTTCACAAAATCTCCTACTTATTTGCTTTCGCTTCAGCTACAAAATCAGCAATACGCTTGTCCAGATTGCTGTATTTCTCCACTACCGGAGCTACTGCGTCATTAAAACGCTTAACTTCTTCTTCACTCAAAGTATTGATCTTAAACCCAGCTTCAGTCAGCAGATTGCGGTAGTGATCTTCGCACTCAATAATATTATCGACATTGTAATCTACTGCTTCTTCTGCAGCTTCCAGTATTATCTGCTGATCTTCAGGAGAAAAGGAATCAAAACGAGCTTTGTTTATTGCCAGCAGGCCAGGCCACATAAAGTGCTTCAGTTCGGTCATGCTATTGGAAACTTCAAAGAACTTCTCAAGGTATATTGCGCTGAAGTCAGCTTCGCAGGAGTCGATGACCTTGTTCTGCAAGCCGCTGTAGACCTCACCATATGCCATGGGTGTAGGAGCAGAACCAAGTGCTTTAAACATATCTAAGAATAAATCAGACTCAGCAGTACGGATCTTCAAATTTTTCATACCATCTATGGAGTTAACATCTTTTCCGTTTACAACAATGTGGCGGAAGCCCGTATTATATATCGCCAATGCTTTGATACCCAGATTCAATTCGGTAATTCCATCTAGTAATGCCTTATTAGCTTCACTCTTGATAGTTTTCCTATATTGCTCCATATCAGAAAATAAAAATGGAATCTGCCAAGCATTGGTGAGCTTAGTATAATTGGAGAACATTATAGAACTTATCTCAACCATATCCAATGAACCCTGCATAACCATCTCAGCTACTTCGTTATCCTGACCAAGTTGTCGAGATGAATAGACATCGACCTTAATACGACCATTGCTTTTCTCATTTACCAGGCGGGCAAACTCCAAAGCTGCAAGATTCATTGGGTGATCTTTTTGCACCGAAGTTGCCAATCGCATAGTTATGGCTTCATCTGACGTTTTACTGCCGGCTTGTGCATCGCTTGCACCAGCAGCACTATTTCC
>DPSW01000384.1:0-7604 GCA_003527145.1 Clostridiaceae bacterium
ATATCCTTTATGTAGGACTCAGAAGTTGTGTCCTCATCGTATTGTCTTCCTCTCACCTGTACCCAGCAAGTTCCAAGTCCCAATGAATGAGCAGTGAGCTGCATGATAACGGCTGCTATGGAAGCATCCTCAATCCATACGTCATATGGCTCTCCGTCAATGGCTGCAACGATTGCCAGAGGAGCTTCCGCCAAAAGCTGAGAACCTCTATCCCTGCATTTTGACAGTTTCTCAAGCTTTTCCCCATCCTCTACGGCAATAAATTCCCATGATTTCCTGCCGTTGGACGAAGGTGACATCAGCGCGCCCTTCAATATGGCCTCAAGCTTTTCTTTTTCGACCTTTCTCTTCTGGTATTTTCTTATACTTCTCCTTGTTTTAAGCAAATCCAACATATGATATGATCACCTCTAATAGTTTTCTTTAAATATATTATATATCATTATCGAAGATTTTAAAATTCCCTATTCTTATAGAACCAGACCGACAGCATAAAGGATATGAGCAAAAATATCGATATTGAAGCTATGAAAATCGCGGCTATAGCGGCATCGCTCCTGGAACTGAAAAAGNNGCTTTGAAGCCATGCAGCATCTTGATTCTTCCGCAAGTAATCCGATATAAATGAAATACCGAAGAAGAACAAGAAAAATACTACAAAGTTGACCACCCTAAGCTTCATATACCCGTATTTAAAAAATATGGGAAACCATATTCCCGTCATCAAACCGACGCTGATCAAACCGCCTATAAAGATTTCCAATGATAAAGGATAAACCTTGAGAGGAATTTGTGCCATAATTATAATACTAGTCGACACCATATATATAATCGTGCCCATAGCAAGATAAACAATAACCGACAGGTACCTGGCGGCTACAATGCGGCTTCTTTTGACCGGCAGGCTGTTTAGCATAACATCCGATTTATTTTTATCTTCATAAGCGCAGGAAGTCATAGCAAGCATATAGGTAAAAGCCATTAATCCTGCCGAGAACATGGAAGACCCCATTCCCTGAAAGGCAACTAATACAAATGCCATATAGGCAAGGCTGAATATCATCTGCTTCTTTTGTATCAACATATCTTTTACTATAAGATTATACATTCTGACACCTCCTGGTATAATAAAGCATAATATCTTCAAGGTTAGGCTTTTCAATAATAAGCCTGTCACCATAGATTTTCTTCACATTCTTTTTATCGCTTACCAGGGCTTCAAAGCCAAACTGATTCTCCCTGATGCTTATAAAGTCCTTTCTGCTGTTATTATTCAACAATTCCTTGCTTCCTTTTACCAGCCCGTAATTATTCAATAGGTCATCCTTCTCCGTGCTCAATATGATTTCTCCCTTATCGATAAGCGTGACATAGTCTGCAATCTTATCAAGATCAGAAGTGATGTGAGTAGAGAAAAATACCGCCTTATTCTCATCTTGTATTGTTTCAGCAAGTATGTCCAAAAGCTCGCTTCTCACCAAAGGGTCCAACCCGGAGGTAGGTTCATCCATGACCAGCAANNAATCTGCTTTATGGGATAGGGCTATCGCCAGGGAAAACTTCATTTTCATGCCTTTGGACAGATCCTTTATTTTCTTTTTTGGCGGCAGTTCAAAATCTTTGATGTATTTTTGAAAGGCCTTTTCGTCCCAGGTTTCATAAAAAGGGGCCACTACCCATTTCATCTCTGAAATCGTCAATTCCTCATAAAAATGGTTTTCATCGAATACAAATCCGATCCTATTTTTTATTTCTTTCTCATGCTTTAGATGATCCATGCCGAAAATTTTAATTTCACCGGCATCCTTTTTGAGCAGGTTCATCATGAGTTTTATAGTAGTCGTTTTACCGGCCCCGTCTGGCCCGATAAATCCCATGATATATCCTTTTTCCATGATGATATCTATACCCTTGAGGCTGAAATCCTTAAAATCCTTTCTAAGTCCTCTTATTTCCAGAATAGGTGCCATAGTTCAATCCTCCTCATACAACAATTTTAGCATTTCCTGGAGCTCTCCATATGATATATCTATTGTCCTGGCAGCCGATACAGCCTCTGCCAGCTTTTCTTCCACAATCCGTATTCTTGCCTCTCTTAGAAGTTCTTTATTTTGCGCCCCTACAAAAGAACCTTTGCCAGGGACACTAACAATATAACCTTCTCTTTCTAATTCTTCATAGGCTCTTTTTGTAGTAATAACACTTATCTGAAGTTCCTTGGCCAAATTTCTTATAGATGGTAACAGCTCAGCTTCCGCTAATTCTCCATTTATAATAAAACTTTTTATTTGCTCGGCAATCTGATCATAAATAGGTTTATCTGACGAATTTGATATTATAATATTAATTATCCACACCTCCAATAAAGCCTATACTGTATATATNNATATATACAGTATAGGCTTTATATTCTTTCTTGTCAATATGATTAAAACAAAAATATATACCAAACAATGTAGTTTCTTAATATTTATTGCATGCTTTAAACCAGTATTATATAATTAATAAAAATTCACATTAAGAGGTATTAATATGGCAATAAGAATATCTGATTTATTATGTATAGATTTGCTTAAGGGTGCAAAAATTGTCGCAGGCAAAAATGGACTGGATAACGAAATAAAGCGTGTAGCATTTAATGACTGCCCTTTGGACTTAGATGTAAACAGTAAAATAATAAGAAGCGGCGATTTATATATCAATAGCCTATATATTGTTAAAGACAATAAGGAGCAGCTGATTAATTTCTTCAAGTTTTACATTGAGAATAGAAGTGCAGGTATATTCATAATCGATGAATATTTCAAAGAATTTCCGCAAGAAGTCATTACAATGGCGAATACTCATAATTACCCAATAATCTTGATTGACAATAGCACACCCTATGCAGAAATAATTAATGCAGCAATTGGAATGATTCTATTCGATCAATATGATACCATAGCTGAAATGAAGATAAACAATATATTAGATCCTTATATAACCCCTGAAGAAATGGTAAAAGTTATTGAATATTTTAATATTGATTTTAAAAAACATTATTCCGCTGCTTTTATAAAAATTAACGATGGATTTTTAAAAAAAGATAGGCTTATACGAAATGAATTGGAAAACATCTATAATATTGACTCATATAAATATAGAAACGGGTTGCTTGCATTCTTCAGTTACGATGATTCAAAAAAGTATTCTGTCCTTATTTCTCAGATTTCTAGCCTGATAAACAAGCATAGTAATAGTTATAATATAGGTATNNCATTGTATAAATCAATGTATATGTGCATGCTATTTATGTGAAACAACTGATAAAAGCATTATATATTATAATACATTAAATATATATAAAATATTGTACCCTATGAAAGAAAAACTCTTTCTAAAAGAGTATATGGAAGAGATACTTAAACCTCTGGAAGAGTATGATAAAGTTCATAAATTAGACTTGATAAAAACAGTTGAAGCTTATATTAATAATGATGGCAATTACAAAAACACCGGTCTTGAAATTGCACAGCACGAAAATACAGTAAGATATAGAATATCAGCAGCAAAAAAAATACTTGATTTAGAAAATAATCACCTAAGCTTTATTGAACAAATTTCTATTGCGTTTAAAATCAAAAAAATATTAGACAAAAAAAGAGGGTTTAAAGCCATTTAAACCCTTGTCCTTTCATAAATTCTTTATATCCTTGCATGCTCAGGAATCCTTCTTCCTCAAGATAATAGCATCCAAACCAGTACTGATAAGTAGAAACAATCCCTTTTTCAAGTATATATTGCTTGCATTTTTCAGCATACTCTTCGCCATGATATGCCTTTGCAGTGTTATATATTTTTTCTACAAGCTTCTCAGCAGCCTTTATCTTTTGATTTCCGTCCTTTTTCTTATATGCTTCCATCAACACGTCTATATCGATATCCTTATATTCCTCTTCATGCACAAGTATGCTTTTATCATATTTCAGAGAAGTTTTTGGAATGCTTGTAGGGTATCCTATGGTAACCATTATCACAGGACAAACATATTGAGGAATATTCAAAAGCTTAGCTACTTCATCCACTGTATTTATTATATTGCCTATATATACCGTTTTTAATCCATAAGCTTCTGCAGCCAGGCATAAAGTTTGGGCACTGATCGCCGCATCAATAATCCCCATCCAAAAATTCATAAAGGTATCTGTTTCGATGCAAGGCGAAGGTTCTACTTCAATTATCCGCTTAACCCTTCTGAAATCTATACAAAACACCAGATTTACAGGTGCTTTCTCTATAAACCTTTGGTTTCTGGAAAGTTGAACTAATTGTTTCTTTTTTTCTTTTTCCGTAACTTTAATTATTGAATATGTTTGAAAACCTCCGCTTGAAGGGCTTTTGCATGCGGCATCCAAAAGCTTGTCCATTATTTCTTCCGGTATTTCTTTTTCTATAAAACTCCTGCATGTTGCCCTTTTGCTTATAATATCAAAAATATTATCGTTCATATTTTCTCCTCCTCTCCTATGGGCAAGTAAAATTAAAGCCTGTATGCCGAATAAAGCAACAGGCTCTCTATATTATATAATCCACTTAATGCCGCTAATATTTAAGTTATAGTTCAGCGAATTTGTAAAGCCAAGCTGAATTATTGTTTCCAAAAATTTTACACCCGTTGCCAAAGGTTCGATTACAGCCATATTACAGCCTTGTGCTTTAAGCTTTTCTCTTAGTTCATCCGCTATATAATACATACCAGTGCATCCAAAGCTTGCAGCTTGAATTCTATATTCCTTTTCATATCTCAAACAAATATCAATCAGCTTTTTTATAAGAATATCCCTATTTCCAAGCTCAAGCACCCCAAGCTCCACAGGTTCAATTGCAACTATTTTATCCTTTAGTCCTGCATGAGCAGCCTTTCTTTCTTCGCTTAAAATCCCATTTCTATCCGTTGTTATTATGCCGATTCTCTCCCCTAAAGATGCAGCTGTTAAAACAGATGGCAAGTATCCCCCATAAACAGGTATTTTAACCAATTCACGAATAGCAAGCACTCCAGGATCATCGAAGCAGTTTACAAATATTCCATCATATCCTTCTTGTTCAGCTTTGACAGCTTTTTTTATTATTTCTGTCGCATTAAAAATCCCGTGGGTTTCAGATTCAATTGATGGAAATCCATATTCTACATTAGAATAGTCTATTTGGGTTGTACCGCTTATATGTCTTTTCAAATATGCCTTTTGCAGCTCTTTCTTTTCATCCGAGATTCCAGTCACGGCAGTTATCAATTTTATCTTCAAATTTGTCACCTCTTATATTTTTTACACAAAAGGCTTCCAATCAATGTCATATCCGAAGCTCTTAGGTCCAAAAACTTCAAGACCTCTTTCTGTAGTCCATTCTTTTGGAGCCGGAAGTACTATTACTGAAACATTTTTCCCTTTTTCCCCATAAGGATTCAATAATGGTTCTTTATTGTCATCATCAAATATGCATACTAAATCAGGAACTGTAGCAAAATATTCGCCATTTCTCCATGTAATAATGTTTTCATTTTTATACCATACCTTAAAGGTATCCCCGGAATAATCCTCCTTGCCCTCTACCATAAGCTCCCCAACAGTAAATCCTTTCACAGTGTCCCAAGCATTAGATTTTACTATACCTCTAAATACTACAGTACCATTGCCTGCATCTGCAACTTTTGATGCTATGTCTTTTCCGTTTTCCTTTGCAGTTCTAAAAGCCTTTCCTATTTCTAAAGCATGGGATATTGCACCTTTTATAACCGTATTCCTAAGTACTTTTACTGTTTCCACATGGTCTACAACGGCAATATTATTTTGGCTTACTACAGCCATAGCTCTTACCAAGGCTTCAGCCCTATAATCGTTTATTACTTTTGTAATAATCGCAGATTCTCCAAATTTATTTACTACGGAAATGGGATATATGCTTATTTCATTTAAAAAATATGTGGAATGCTGCAATTCAGGCACCGATCTTCCTGCCGGATCAGCATCAATTATATATTTATCTGCCATAGCCCCGCAGTATAATGCGGTAGCCGTATTCCCTCCGCCAAGTTCAGTAGAAATTACTGCTTTTATTTCTCTTCCCAAATATTTTTCCATTTCTCTTAAAGCAACAACCTGCGGTACTTCATCAAGAAGAGGCAACCCTTCGTATTTCTTTCTTTCTTCATCAGTTAAAGGTGAAATTGCTCCACAAGAATACGGTGTTGCAACAAGGTCTTCGTCTTCTAGTTCGTTAAAATCAACTAGTACAAATTCCTTATTTTGCTTCAATGCAGCATCTATTTTTTTTATTCCTTCAATTAGGCTTCCACCGCCGCCTGTACCTAGTATAGCGCAGCCTATTAATATATCAACCAAATCTTGTCTATCTAATTTCCTCATTTTTGTCCTCCTTATGTCATCGAATTAAACTTTTTATCATATTGGGTATAAATACCCTGGGTACAATAACGTTTTTACCCGACGCTTTCTTAACAATTCTTCCCATCTTTTCAGTAAAACCCATACAATCTGTTAGAATTAACTCCACATCTTCTTCTTTGAATTTCTGTGCAACTGCTCTTAAATTCTCTATATCTTTATAGGGAGAAGCAGCTTTAATTACCGGATTAAAATCGCCATATTGACTCATAGAATCACATATTTGCTCTTCTTCAGGAACTATTATTCCCACCTTAGTTATGCCAAGACCACTAAGTATGCCGTAAATAATATTTTCAGGTATAACAATAAACCCTTTTGTTTTAACTCTTTCAAAATGCCCCGTGCAGAAGATAAGGAAATTTCTTACTCCGGAGTTTTCTAACTTCTCTATCTTCAGATTTACAAGTTCCATAGCCTTATCTGCTGAAATCATAATATTCTTATTACCTTGCATTTTAGACACAATAAGAGATTCATCTTCTTTAGGCCATAAATTTTCCCTTATATATTCGTAGGTATACCCATCAACAATTCCACTTACATGTACTTTAATCCCATCTCCAAAAATTCTTATGACATCGCTTATTTTTTCAGCATCTCCCGAACCCATCATTATGATGCCAACTTCCTTCAACTTAAAACCCCCTTATTAGTTATGCTGTACCCCTAGATTTGAATAAAGCAAGCATGAAACATAATGGTTATCTGTCAAATAGGTAATACCAGGCTCAATATTTTTACATTCTTCCAGACGGCATAAGCATCTTGTATGGAATCTGCACCCCGTAGGCGGATTAATAGGACTCGGGATATTCCCCTCCAATGTTGTCAAATGTTCAATGCCAACCTTTTTTATATCTGGGATTGAATTAAATAATGCTCTTGTATAAGGATGCTTAGGTTCTTTAAATACTTTTTCTGCAGGGCCGAATTCAACAACTTTACCAAGATACATTACCATTATCTTGTTTGAAATATGCTTAACAACACTTAAATCGTGAGTAACAAACATGTATGTGAGCCCAAGCTCATCCTCCAGATCCATGAGAAGATTCAGTATCTGTGCCTGTATGGATACATCAAGTGCCGAAACAGGCTCATCACACACTATGAACTTTGGGTTTAAGGACAGAGCTCTTGCTATTCCTATTCTTTGCC
>DPSW01000384.1:7667-7908 GCA_003527145.1 Clostridiaceae bacterium
ACATTTTGTGGATGAACATGTATTCTGCAATTACCTCTATAACTGACTTTCTCGGGTCTATGCTTGAATATGGGTCCTGAAATATTATCTGAAGGTCTTTTCTCAACTCCCGCATTTTTCCTGTGCCAAGCTTTGTTATGTCGTTTCCGTTGTATATTATGCTTCCTGCTGTGGGCTCTATAAGTCTCAGTATTGTCCTTCCGAGGGTGCTTTTGCCGCAGCCTGATTCGCCTACCACTCC
>DPSW01000145.1 GCA_003527145.1 Clostridiaceae bacterium
CTTAACCATCTTTTGATTGCTGTGAGGCGTTCTTTCTTTTTTATTGGACACCTCAAGAAGCAGTTTTTTTGAAATACCAGACACAGCGTTTTATTAAAAATAGATAAAATTTCTATCATACTAGTAGCTTGAAAGTAAGATTTATTTATGTATATAATAAAGTTTTTATCATTTTTTCCTTAAATAAAGGATTTTCTTTTTTTTTCCTCTAATTTATTTTTAGTAATTAATTCTTATAATTTGCATATTTTGCTATAAGAATGACCTCTAAATTAATTATGCCTGGGGTTNNNGGAATACAGGGGAAGAACGAGAATTAAAGCAGCATAGAATACATGCATATCCGGCTAAATTCCCCGCATTTATTACTACTAAAGCTTTAAATTTCGCAAAAGAGAACTCGATAGCAATAAATAAAATAGCAGATGTATTTTGTGGATGTGGAACTGTTGCGTTCGAAGCAAAGCGTAACAATATTAACTTTTGGGGATGCGATATCAATCCAGTTGCAACTATGATAGCTAAAGCCAAAAGTCAGAAATACAATAATCAAAAGTNNTAATAAATTCCTATAATAACTTGGATACTAGCTTCATAAATTATGAAGGTGCTAATGAGCGTTTAAAGTATTGGTATGGCAAAAAGGAATTTGATAATTTGGCTCGCTTAAAAAAAGCAATAGAGCAAACAATTCCTGAGCAAAATAGATATAAGTTGTTTTTCATCTGTGCTTTTTCTAATATATTAAAACCCACTTCATTTTGGCTTACTAAATCTATTAAACCTCAATATGATCCCAATAAAAAACCTGCTGATGTTATTACGTGTTTCGATATACAAGTACAATTTATGATAGCCGCAAATGACCAGAATGACGCTATTGGAAATTCAAGAACTAAGATTGTGACCGCTAATTTCCTTAATAAATCGCTAAGGCGACCTAAAGTTGATTTAATAATAACTAGTCCACCATATGTTACGTCTTATGAATATGCAGATTTACATCAATTATCTTCTCTGTGGCTTGGGTATGCCGATGATTATACAGAATTAAGAGAAGGGTCGATAGGTAGCCTTCATCATGTTTATAACTTTGATCGAGAACTTAAGCGTCTAAATAGCACTGGCACAAATATTGTATTTAGGCTGTTGGACCAAGACAAGGCTAAGGCACGATCGGTAGCGAAATATTTCCTCGATATGCAGCAGATGGCACGAGTCACTTACAATATGCTTTCAGATAAAGGAATGGCACTATTTGTTATTGGAAATACAGAATACAAGGGAGTACGGATAGAAAACGCGCGACATCTTGTAGAATCTTTAGCAGAAAGCGGATTTAATCGCATTCTTATCACAAAACGAAGAATTACTGGCAAAATTTTAACACCTTATCGTGATGAATGTGGGCGCTTTACTACAGATAATAATAGTCGAAAAGTCTACAGTGAGGAATATATTGTTATTGGGAGGAAGGCATGAGCGAACCCGAAATATTGCGTATTAGACCCTATGCAAGATTACTGACCATGCTGGGTGAACAGCTAATAAAAAATGAAAGAATTGCCTTAGTAGAACTAATCAAAAACTCATATGATGCTGAAGCAAATTGGGTCAAAATATCTTTCTCAGGTTTTGGTGATGACTTTTCTATAACCCCTGAATCAAAGATTATTATCGAAGATGATGGCGCTGGCATGAATGAGGCGACAATTAAAAATCATTGGCTGAATCCTGCCACTCCTGACAAAAAAATTCGCAAACTAGTAAAGGCAACAACAGATAAAGGACGAGTTATACAAGGGGAAAAAGGGATCGGACGTTTTGCTATTTTCAAACTTGGAAGGAAAATCAGAATTGTTACTAGAGCTAAGAACGAAGTTTTTGAACGAGTTTTGAGTTATGATTTCTCTAAATATGATGATGATTTTCTTACACAATCCGGTGTTGAAAAAAATTTATATATTGATGACTTAGCAGTGCAACTACAGGCTCGACAACCAAAGCTCATAAAGTCTAAGCCAATTTTACTTGGAACACGAGTTCATGACCGTAAGCCTCATGGTGTTCGCATAGAAATATCGTCGCTTAAAGGCGTTTGGTCTGATCGGAAGGTTGAAGCAGTTTATCGAGATGTTAATAGGCTTCGATCCATTTTTGGTGACAAAAATGGTAATATACAAATTACCAANNTGAGGATTTAAATCGTCTGCTTGATGAACGTAGTGTTATACGTATTGAAAACGGAAAATATGACGAAAAGAATCAAGAATACAGTTTTCTTATTAACGGAGAATTACATGTGTTAGGCCTGAGAGATCCTGAGTTAACTGGAATTAAAGTTTATAGAGATTACTTCGGTAAAGGTGGAACAATATTAGATTCTAGAAAAACTGAATCTGGTTCATTTCAGTTTGGATTTTATATCTTTGANNACCGAAAAAGATATCATTAGAGATCATCGGATTTACCTTTATAGAGATGGTATTCGGGTATATCCATATGGAGAACCTGACGATGATTGGTTGCGAATTGATGTATATAGAGGTACGATCAGTGCTGGGCAGTTTCTAAGTAATGATCAGGTTGTTGGGTTTATTAATATAACGCAACAAGATAATCCACGTTTAAAGGATAAAACAAACCGCGAAGGTTTAATTGAAGATGGTAATGCGACGGAAGATTTTCTTGCTCTTTTGAGAATAATTCTTGCCTATATTCGGCAAAAACCATATGCAAGATACCGACTAGATCTTGAAAAAAAGAATGCTCAAGAAATTTTTCGAACGGAACAAATTCAGCAAGATTTTGTTGAATTGCGTGAAGCCGCAAAGGAAAATAAGAAAGTTCAAGAGATAATATCTAGGGCAGAAAGACAGTATAAGGCTGAGCGAAGGTATCTGGTTCAGCGTGCAGAGACTACGGAAGAACTTGCAGGAGTAGGTCTTTCTGTAGAAACAGCTTCTCATGATATTATGTCAGTTATGGGAAAAGCGCTGGCTAATATCGACAGTATTATTAAAGATACCTTGTATGAAGAGCATTTAGATAAAGACGAATTACAAAAGGAGTTACAAGCTTTACGAGGCATGCTAACCTTTATAGAAGCACAGCTAAAAGATATTCAACTTTTATTCAAGTCTTCNNAGTGCTTGATATAGTGGAAAAAGTTGAGCGAATATACAAAAGACTTTTAAATAAAGAAAATATTCAATTAGATATAAGACAATTAGGGTCACCTCTAATTGCTAAAACAACTGATGCAGTATTGTTACAACTTTTTCTAAATTTGTTTGATAACGCAGTATACTGGCTACAACAAGTGTCAAGACCAGAGAAACGAATCGAAATTATATTGGATGGACAAAAGGGGCAAATGATCTTTTCTGATAATGGCCCGGGTATAAGTAAAGATGATGCTCCATATATTTTTGAACCTTTTTACTCAGGAAAGGGTGAAGAGGGGCGTGGACTAGGTTTGTATATTGCTAGACAACTTCTCGAAAGAAATGACTACTCCATTGAATTAGCGGAATTGAAGTCTGATAAGATATTATCGGGAGCTAATTTTGTAGTAAGTTTTGTTGCGGAGGAAAACTGATATGGCAGCAGTAGATTATTTCAAAGGTATAGCGGTTATTATTGATGATGAAGTAGAGGTACCGGGAACAAATATTTTTAAATTGGTTGATCAAATAAAGCAAAATAATATTCCTTGCTATACATCTAAGCTTCTTCCTGAAAATAGCGTTATTCAACATTTTGAGAATGCTTCATTTCTTATTTTAGATTGGAAGTTAAAACATCCAGATATGACTGCCGCTCAAGAAGGTGTAATACTTCCAGATACAATAGATGAAGACATTTTTCTTAGAAATATTGAATTTTTAAAACTAGTATTGAAAACTTTTTTTGCGCCTATCTTTATTTTTACTGATGATGATACAGAAACTGTAATTAATAAATTAAAGGAGCATAATTTATATCAGGAGGATAAACCAAATGTTATTTTCGTTAAAAATAAAATTGAATTGACACAACATAATAATCTACTTGAGGAAATTGAGCAATGGATAAGGCAGACACCCTCTATATATGTTTTAAAAGAGTGGGAACGCGCATATCAGGGGGCTAAAAACCATATGTTTCAGGATTTTTATGAAAGAAGCCCATTTTGGCCTGAAGTGTTATGGAAAGCTTATGAGGATGATGGAGTGAATTCTTCAAGGGAATTAAGTGAAGTAATTACACGAAACCTTTATAGCAGAATATCTCCTTTTCATCTGAATTCTGATTTAATAAAAACAGGTATTACTATAGATACTGATGAGCTTAGATGTGTTCTTGAAGGAGAGCGATTTATCAAAAATAATCAACTTTCTGCAAATGACATATTTACAGGAGATATCTATAAAATTGGTACTCCAAGTTGGTCATATCTATTAAATATTAGAGCGCAATGTGATTTGGTTCGAGAACCTAATCCAAAGCTTTATTGCTTAAAAGGACGAATTATTACTGATAAGTTAAGTGATTGTAAAAACNNGTCAATTTATTGAAAAAAATCATCAAGCAATTGTTTCATGTATTGATGGTGGGCAATTCGTTGAGTTTTCTTTTAGAGAGTTAGAAATTAAAACTTGGAATAGCGTTAAAGAACATAGAATTGGGCGATTACTTCCTCCCTATATTACACGTATCCAACAATTATATAGTTTATACTTCCAAAGGATTGGCCTTCCTCGGACTCCAGATGTGGCATTACCTTTAAAAGAGGCAAATGAAGTAACGGCAACCGCCACTCAGATAATTGCCGAAGCAATTGTAACTGCAGCTGCTACAAGTGAGAAAATCGACAGTTAGTAGGTGCAAACCTACTAACTCTATCTTACTTGACCACTTTGCGACATGAAACCTTATTATACCGATAAAAGATTTTTACACATATCATAAGAAATTGATCGAACTAAAACTGATATATATAAGGGGCCACAGCAGTACTTAAAGACTGCTGTGGCTTTCAATTGTAACTATTGAAATACTACTGGGCCGCGATAATTAATAGTGATAATGTATGACAATTGTATGACATAAAGAATAAGCGTGGGTAGCCTTAAGGTATTAGCCCACGCAGAGCTAATCTTTTTTAGTAAAAGTACCTATTTACCTCATTTACCGAATTTAACTGAATTATGGGCAAACCTGAATAGCCCCACGGCTTCATAGGATCTGTGCTCCTACGAAGCGAAAGACAAAGAAGAAAAACACCAGCACAACAATTGGAGTGGCTGTTGTCAATACGATATTCGAGATATCCTCACTTTAAGTAGACTTGTTAAGTGTTTTTTGACTATGAGAATTAATACNNTGGGAGATAGGATATTGATAACACCAAAGAAACCTCCTTATGAGAGGAGTCTGGCTTTTCTTTGGCCAGAAGTAGCATCCGAATGGTCCTATGAAAAGAACAACGAATTAACTCCTACAGATGTCGGTCCAGCTTCAAGATTTGTGGCGGTTTGGAAATGCAAAGAAGGTCATTCTGAATGGCAAAGTGCTGTGTTTCGTAGAACTGTTAGAAATGCAGATCAACGCCAGAACTGCCCCGAATGTAGTAAATTAATTCCTTACGAAGAAAGTTTACAACATTGCTTTCCTGNNAAGGAAATGCTGGAATTTATCCTGATAAGATACGCTTTTCTTCAACAAATAAAGTGAAGTGGATTTGTTCTATAAAGCCAATGCATAAGTGGACTACATCTGTGTATAAGAGAACAATAGAAAAAACAGGATGTCCATACTGTACGAAGGTAAAAGTCCATTCCGAGGAAAGCATTGCTATCCTTAGACCAGATTTAATGCAAGAGTGGTGTTGGGAAAAGAATACTGCAATTTCGCCTTATGAACTCGGTGAAAAATCGAATAAAAAAGTCTGGTGGATTTGTACCGTTAATCCTGAACATAAATGGTGTACGCCGGTCTATAGTCGAACTGCGGGCTATGGTTGTCCTTACTGTTCTCGCAGATTTGCAGATTCAAGCAATAATATTTCAATAACGCATCCTCATCTACTTGAAGAGTGGGATTATGATAGGAATGCTCCTTTAACTCCCGAACAGTGTCTTCCAGGTGCAAATCGCCAAGTATGGTGGATTTGCAAATCCAATCCGAAACATAAATGGAGAACTACAGTTAGTCACCGGGCGTTAAGCAGCACAGCATGCCCATATTGTAATAACAGACTTATTGATGAGACCAATTGTATTGCAACAACACACCCACATTTAATTGATGAATGGCACAAAGAGCTAAATGGTGATAGAACACCGTACAATACTGGTGCAGGTTCTAGTCTTGTTAAGATATGGTGGCAGTGTAAACGTGATCCGAGCCATATATGGCAAGTTTCACCGGTGCACCGTGCAAGTAGAAATACTGGTTGTCCATACTGTAATGCGCAATGTTCAAAAATAGAACTCAGGATTTACTCTGAATTACAAGCTTTATTCGAAGCTGCAGTCGAACATAAAGATACAAGATTTGGTGTTGAGTGCGACATTCTAATACCCCAGATCAAAATTGCAGTTGAAATTGATGGATTCTTCTGGCACAAAGATAAACAGGAACTAGATCAAAAAAAAACTGAAGTAATAATTAGCAACGGATATAAAATGATTAGATGTCGCGAAATAGGACTTCCCTTACTAAGCAATCATGATTTCAATTTCCCAATTCGTTTGAGTGATGAGAGCTCTGAGTTTGAAGTTGTTAAATCATTGTTAATCAAAATCGATAAACTTTCTGATGATACCAATTTGAAAAAGAATATTAGTAACTATATTTCGCAGGGAAAATTCCACAACTCGAAAAAGTACCAAACAATGATAAAGAATATTTTTGCTCCTAGCCCAGAAAAAAGTCTTGCTTATAAACATCCGGAGTTAGGTGCTGAGTGGGACCAAGAAGCAAATGGTTCGCTTACCCCCTGGGACGTTTCAACAGGTTCTAATTTAAGAGTTTCTTGGAAGTGCTCAATTAATCCAGACCACTCGTGGGTAGCGACAGTCAGTAGCCGGGTAAGAGGCAACGGATGTAATCAATGTTATGCTGAAGCATTACAAAAGATTAGCTATACCAGTGGAGATATCGAAAAGGCAGCTAAAATTTATACAAGAGGGTCTGGCGTAACTATCATAACTCCCACTAAAGAGACCTTAGCCTATCTAAGACCAGATTTGGTAGAAGAATGGCACCCAACTAAGAATGATTACCGCCCGGAAGAAATTAACGCTCAATCTANNTATGACAGTATGGTGGTTATGTAAAAACGGCCACGAATGGAAAAACATGGTACAAAAGCGCTTCAATGGTCAAAACTGTCCATATTGTCAAAATAAAAAAGTTAGTCCTGAAAATTCGATTACTGTAACTCATCCACATTTAGTAGAAGAATGGAATTATGAAAGAAACGAAGGTTTACGCCCTGAAATTGTTTCCGCTGGTTCGCACAAAAATGTTTGGTGGAGATGCATAAAGGATGAACGCCATCAGTCGAAGGCAAATGTATATGATAGAGCTTTAGCTGGGCAGGGGTGTCCGCACTGTATTAATCGGGCTGTTAATGAAATGAATAATTTGGCCAGTCTAAGGCCAGATATTGCTAAAGATTGGGATTATGAAAAGAACTATCCCTTAACTCCCCAAAATGTAGTCGTAGGTTCTGGCAAAAAAATATGGTGGAAATGCGAAAACAATCACCCTCTAGAAGAATGGCGAGCTCGTGTCGTAGACCGCATTAAAGGA
>DPSW01000068.1 GCA_003527145.1 Clostridiaceae bacterium
TAGTGCCCTTTATATAAGCAGGCCACGGAACAAAAACTGCAGTTGTTGGGACAGCCCCTTCCCGCCTGTACGGGAAGAAAATCCCCTATTGGCTTGTCCATGATCAAATCAAACCTTGGCAGAGGTGTTGAAAAGCTTCCGTTTTTTAACTCATTTCGGTATATTTTTTTAAGCCTTCCCTTTTTAAAATCCTCTAACAGCTTTTTCCATTCCAGCTCCGCATCGCCAACCACAACAGCATCACAGTATTTCAACGCTTCTTCCGCCATGATGCTGGCCATATAGCCGCCTAATATCACTGTTTTCCCTCTTTCACGAAAAGCCCTGGCCAGATCAATAGAGCGTATGACCCCATGCCCCATGGTGCTTATGCCGATCAAGTCCGCATCGGTATCCATCGGTACTTCCTCCAGCAATTCCAATACAATCTCTACAGTCCAATCCTCCGGAGCCATGGCAGCCAATAAAGGCATAGCTAAACCGACAAAATACAATCGTTTCTTTTTTATTGGGCGTTTAAATTTATCATAAGGACTGGGTTGAATCAATAATAATTTCCTCATTTATTTTCCTCTCCAAATTTTCTGCAAATACTGCCAGCTTACAAAGCTGCTGCCTATGAGCATTTTAATATTAGCTCTGATACCATACTTTTTTATCAGCGCAGCCATATGCTTTGGTCTCATAATAACCTTATAATATGAAGTCAACAGCTGCAAATAAAATTCTGATATGCTCATATGCTTCGGCTTAAGGGCTATATGAGCCATATCCCAGAGATGATAATCTTCGCGGCGGATCAGCAATTCCGGCAGGTACATATCAAAAATATCTGTCCCGGGCAAGGGCGTTAATGGCTGAAGGTTCACAAACCTTACTTCAAGAGCTTTTAACCAGGCAGTCAGTTCTTTAAAATCTTTTTTGCTGAAATCCAGCGGAATTATCAATGTGGCATAAAGCTCAATATCCATGCTCTTCAGTATTTCTATGCATTTCTCGTTGATCTGCTTTGTGGTTCCTTTACGATAATCATCCAAGTCCTTGCTTCTTATGGACTCAATGCCGACTATTACTGCCTGCAGGCCGCAATCTTTGAATTCCTTCAGAAGGCCTTCATTCTCAACAATAAAGTCTGCTCGCCCGTATACAAGAAACCTCTTTTTAATATTTCTTTCTCTGATAGCGGCTATGAAAGCCACGACCCGGTCCGCATCATACAAGAAATCATCATCCACTATATATATTTCTTCTTCTTTTATGGCTTCCAGTTCGTTTATAACATCTTCAACAGCCCTTGCAAAGTACTTTCCATCTGTAATTTCTCTGCAAAAACAAAACTGGCAGTTATATGGACAGCCAAAGGAGGTCTTGATCAATGCACATGGCTTGTGAAACATATAATAATAATGCTTCCTATACTGTGAGACAGCCTCACGGGCAGGATGCTTATATGAAAAGCTGTATTTTTTTGGTCCTGAGTNNCATCTTTCTGATATCCGATTTGCTCTTGCCTTCCAGCAAGGCTTTCAATGCTTCATTAAATCCGTCAATGCCATTTCTGTCAAACACGAAATCTATATACCGGCATTTGAAATCCTCAGGCACTACCTCCGCATGAACGCCTCCGACCCCTGTGCTTATTTCCGGCAATAATCCTTTGGCTTGCTCCGCCAGCTTTTTTATAATCCCTACATGGGTGATATAGCCCGTAAATAATATAAAGTCCGGCTTCTCATTTAACAGGACAGACTCATATGGGATTTTCTCCAAAATCATATCTACTATTTTTATATCTATGCTTTTTTTGATAAAATCAGGTATATTGGAGACCAAGTATTCCAATTCAAGGGGTTCGCATATCATAACATGCTGAAGCCCAATGGTTTCTTTGTGGGGCCTTGGTCTTACGAGCAGTACCTTCACTTTTTCACCTTCTTCAATGTATAAACTGCAATTCTGGGCATGAAAAATTTCTCTTTGATTACCCCCAGTTCCTCTATTTCCAACCGTGGCTTAACCAGCTCCCTGAATTGAAAATCCGAAGGATAACAAGCCTTGCCGGTTGTAAATTTTACAAAGAATAAGCAAAGCCTATCATAAAAGCTGTTGCCGCTGGCAAAGGCCATAAATATTCTTCCATCGTCTTTTAAAATATTTGATAGATCAGCTATAACCTTGGCTTTATCCTTATAATACGGAAAGGAGTGGGTGCAGATTATGATGTCAGATTCATCATCATACTTGTCCAGTTCTGCCGCATCCATGCAGATATGATCGGCGTTGGGGTTCCTCTTCATTGAAATTTCAAGCATTGCCTCAGAATAATCTATCCCTGTAATATCATAGCCTCCATATCTCTTTCCTATCTCTTCAATCAATTCACCGGGCCCGCAGCCCAGATCCAGAACCTTTAAATGCTTATTGCCTCTATAGCCTTTTCCTATGAGCTTCAGTATATAATTTCTTGTAGGTTTTAATGAATACTTTTGAACCCATAATTTATCATATCTGCTTGCCCAAAAATCCCATATTTTGGAAGTCATAACCATCCTCCTGTTTTATCACTTAACTAACTGCAATAACTCTAATTTAACTGTTGTGTCGACNNAGACTTTAGCAGCCTCAAATGTGTCCAATAAAACAAAATATAAAATAGTGGGACCGGAAGCCTGGGCTTTAATACCAGATGAAGAAAGTCATATTTTTTTAAATCCTGAGTTATCAGGTCTTTCTTCACTTTTTCATAGCTGCTTGTACCCTTTATCGGAGTAAATACAGATATGGTATAAACGTCAATATCATGCTTCCTGATAAAATCTCTAAGGTCAATAAAATCTCTAAGGGAATAATCCGGATGCACCATAAATAATGCCGTTAGATCTATGGAGTTTTCTTTCAGCAGCGATATAGCCTCAGGATAACGCAGCGCGTCCGTTGACTTGTGATAATCCTCCAATTCCTCGTTATTGACAGATTCAAAGCCAACGATCACTTCTGCCAGCCCTGCTTTTTTCAATCTAGGCAGCAGATCTGCTTCCTTTATAATAAAGTCTGCTCTTAAATATCCGATTATCTTAACCTTTAAATCAATTTTGCTTACGGCCTCTATAAAAGCTAAAGCATCTTCACGCATTGCAAAAAGAACATCATCTACAATCCAAAAATACTCTGCTTCAATATCAGCCATTTCTTCAACCATTTTATCATAATCGCTCTTTATATATATTCCGCCATTTACACACCTGCAGTAGCAATACTCACAGCCATAGGGACAGCCTATGCTTCCTTTAATCAATGCCACCTGTTTTTTCTCCAGATATGATGTCTTGGGACTGATCATTCGAAACAAGCGGCGATCGGCTTTGATTGAGTCTGCTGCTTTTATATAATGCTTTCCTCNNGATCTATGAAATAATCTACCCCTGCCTCGATCAGCTTGTTCTTTGAATCCGAAATATGCCCGATAACCTGCTTAAAAACCGATAAGCATTGGGAATGAATGACATAATCTATGTTTTTATGATGAAAAGCAGATGCATTAAGCTGGGCATGAACTCCACCTACAATAACAATCGTTCCTGGATATTTTGCCTTGCAAGCGCCGGCTTCCAGTATGATTTCCTCTTCAGCTACGTTATAACCGGTAAGGACTATAACATCCGGCTTGATTTCTTTTGGCTCCTTGAGTCCGAATAAATCATCGGCGATATGGCACTCAATGCCCATAGAGTCTAATACAGCCTCCAGATAGCAAAGCTCCAAGGGTTCAACCTTTACAGGGTCGAATAATGAAAACAGGGTTTTGACTCTCACTTTTTTCAAAAAAACAATCATAAGAGTTCCCCCTTTACGCGCTCTATCTCCGGCTTGAACGAGGCTTCCTTCAAGTCCATGTTAAACACATGGTGCCGGATTTTATAGGGCTTGTATGAAAATATAGGCACTAAACGCTGCAAAAGCTTATTGATAATAGGGTTGCTATGATGCAAATATAAATATTTATCCACTTCTGTGCATCCTATCTTCAATTTGCTTTCTTCTGCTGTTTGACCGAAGTTGATGGTCCTATATCCCCTCTCTATGGCTGCTTGAATGATCTTAAGCAGCATATTGTAATAAAGGTCATAAGGCTCGTTGTACTCCTTGCGAAAACCGCCAAATAAAAAGCAAAGCTCTCCTCCCAGCTCTTTTAGCTGGATGAATCCCAAAAGCTTGCCGGAGCCTGAATCGATAAATTCGAAAAAATCTGCTTCATAATCGGTAAAGAATTGCATAGGCAGTATCTCTAAGGGGTTTTGGGTCCTATCCATTATGCTCAAATACAAATCATAATGCTCCTTGCCGAATCCTTTTCTGTCTAAAGATTTCACTATAAGGCCTTCTCCTTTTTTAAGCGCCTTCTTAATCCGTCTCCTATATGAACTGCGCAGTGCTTTTAGATAATCTTCAAAAGAAGAAAATCTATTATTAAAAACAAAGGTTGATAAGGTTCTTCCTGCAACGAGCCTTTTAAACCCGGGATCGGCATTCAGCACTACCTTCAGCCCCTTCATCTCTTCTATGGCTCTTTCCACAGAAGAAACCTCTCCCCAATAGCCTTTGCAGCAGAGTGAGATAGGCAATCCAATGATTCTGACATCGGCTCTCAGCGGGAAAGCATATTTGAAATTCAGCAGGTTTAGCTTTAAAGAATATGAGAGGATAAAGCTGTCTTCATTAAAGCTATATATTTGACCGCATGGATTTACTTTTTNNGAGCTCCAGCAATACTGACAACTCATGTTCAAAAGGTAAATTTGATTTGATATCCGATAAATTGCTATAGACAGCCAATTAATGCACATCCTTTATATAGGCTTTATAGCATTTGTGCCTGCTATCTGCCCATTTAATGCCAAAGCTCTTTGAAAGAGTATTATTTTCGAGGATCCAACCGGATTCAAAATTAGCATACCGACCTTTAACGCATTGAAAACAATGGTCAAACAATGCTAAAATCGCTCCCCGCCCTTTTTCATTGGGTATCACTCCCATTTCAACAATTTTAAAGGTATCTATTTTATCAGAAAAAAATTTATTTTTAATCACAGTTGATAAGCCTAATGTCTCTGAAGGCTTCATCAATTGATGAAAATCGGGATACCAGAGCATGAATCCCACAGGCGTTCCATTTTTTTCAACAAACAAAAGATTTTCAGGTTTTAACAAAAATCTGAAATCCTTAAACAGCTCTAAATCTTCTTCAGCTTTTCGCGGATAATAAAAGAGATGCTCTTTAAAAGCGTCATTATTTATTTGAGTATATATATATGCTTCGGCTTTCAAATCCCTGAAATCAACTGGGCGAACCACATACCTTTCTCTGATCCGCCTCTGAAGTTCAGAATTGAGCAAACGCTCAAGTGAATGCATATCCTTTTTGTAACTTATCATTTCTATCGCTTTGAAGCCGCTTTTTTCAAAAAAGTCATGATAAAAAGGCGGGTTATGTGGCATGCCAAAGCTTTGCCGCTCCTCATAATGGCTGGCTAAAAATCCCAAACCGTAATTTA
>DPSW01000203.1:0-7400 GCA_003527145.1 Clostridiaceae bacterium
GCTGCCTGAGGATAAACCTGTATCGCCTACTTCAGCAATAATATCGCCTTGCTTTACCTTTTGGTTTCGCTGGGCGATTATTTTTGAACAATGAGCATATAGGGTTTTATATTTTCCGTTTGATATCCATATATACTTTCCCAGGGTACTGTCCTCGCCTACTTCAGAAACTGTTCCCTTCATGGATGCCTTTATCTTATCTCCGTACTGTCCTGCAATATCTATCCCATTATGAGCTTTAACTGTATTAAATACCGGATGCACTCTTTGCCCAAATTCAGAGGTTATCTCTCCCTCTATAGGCATAATAAACACCTTGTCGCTGCTCACAGGGAGCAACGGTGCCGCTTCATCCATATTATTCTTGTCTTCAATAAGGTTTGTGCCTTTTATAACCTGCATTACACCTTGCAAATCCACTTTCCAATTTATAACCTTTTTAATCCCAAGGGTAAATTCCTTAGCGATACTGACATTTATACTGTTGATCAGTAAAACAAAAGCCAATATTATCAGGGAGATAAATATTTGGAAAAGCAGCTTATCTAAGAAGCTCTTGTCCCTACCAGGCCTAGGCCTGAACATATCTCCCATTTTTCTGTATTCATTGATATATCGAGGTTTAGGTAAGCTTTCCGTATTAAAATTGAAGCTGTTGTTATCCATATTATCCTCCTCCATTGTATTTTCTCTAATATATATGGGTCAAGGAGGATAAATATGCCTGCTACCTTATATTTTCCTTCATCTTCTTTATCGGTATATTAGCAACCAGTGCAGGTACCGTTGAATTATCACTGTCCCGCTTTGTTCGCGTCAGCTTGAATTCCAGACCCGTCTCGTCAATTTCAATATAATCCGTGATCACATTCATTATTTCACCTTTTATCATTTCCAGAAATTGAGGAGACACATTTGCTCTATCATGTATCAGAAGGAGCTGAAGCCTTTCCTTAGCAATATCTTTGCTGTTATTTCCTTCTCCCTTATTGAAAAGTTTGAACAAATCCATTTTCCCTCCCCCCTTCTATTTTCTCCGAAAGCCAAAAGCCTTCGCTAATCTTGCCATAAAGCCCTCTTCTGAATCCAGGCTCATAAATGGTACATTCTCTCCGAGTATTCTTTTCACTATATTCTTATAGGCTTGTCCTGCCAATGATTTGCTGTCACTTATTGCCGGTTCTCCGCGGTTGGTCGATACTACTATGTATTCATCATCCGGAATGACTCCTAAAAGATCAATGGCCAGTATATCTACCATATCATCAATGTTCATCATATCTCCGCGCCTTACCATATCGATCTTTACCCTGTTTATGATGAGCTGAGGATTCTTCAATCCGTTAGCCTCGAGAAGTCCTATGATCCTATCTGCATCCCTAACTGCGGATACCTCCGGAGTTGTAACAACAATTGACCTATTAGCTCCTACGATAGCATTCTTAAAGCCTTGTTCTATCCCTGCCGGGCAATCTACCAGAATATAGTCGTATTCTTCAGCCAAATCCTTGGTGAGCTTCAACATTTGCTCGGGAGTCACAGCATTTTTGTCCTTTGTTTGTGCAGCAGGCATGAGATAAAGATTTGGATATCTTTTATCTTTTATCAAAGCTTGTTTCATTCTGCAAATTCCATCTATTACATCCACAAGATCATACACTATTCTATTTTCCAGGCCCATGACAACATCCAGGTTCCTCAGTCCAATATCTGCGTCTAAAAGTACTACGCTCTTGCCTTCCAAGGCCAAACCGGTACCAATATTAGCAGTTGTTGTTGTCTTGCCCACACCGCCCTTGCCTGAAGTTATTACTATTACTTCACCCATGTTATTACCTCCATTGCAAATTAATAAATTATCGTTTCCCCAAATATGGCTCTACTATGATCATACCTTTCTTAACAAATGCCATTTCAGGCACCTTTGACTTATACTGTTTTCCATCAGGCGGTCTGGTAACTATATCTCCGATTCTTAATTGCATAGGCTCCAGCCTGAATGCTGCAATATATGTACTATAATCTCCCTGAGTACCGGCGTGGCCTGTACCTCTCATCTTTCCCATAACCGTAATGCTTCCTGCTGCCTCCAGATAGGCTCCGGGATTTACATCGCCCAATACTACTATATTGCCCTCAGATCTTATCAGCTGGCCTGATCTTATGGTCCCTCTGATAAAAACAGCTTTCTCCTCATCGCCTTGTCCCTGCTTGATAACAGGCTCCGGTTTCGCTTGGTTTTTTTCCTCTTCCTTACCGGCAGCAATATTGCTGCATAGAGCTTCATAATCCCCTAAAAACTGCATTCCGTACTTGTTTTGCAAAATATCTGCCAAATCATTATATTCTTTAAGCGATAAACTCTTGCCCTTAAAATTCACTATTTTCGCTCCCTCAAAGAAGCTTTTGGATGGTTTTATTTTTACTTCCAATTGCTGAATGATATCCGAGAAATNNTTAATACTATGTATAGTCCTTCTTTTGTACCTTTGAATACTATTGCGTTGTCCTTCATCCGCATTCCTCCTGAAGTTAACTATCCTATAACTATCTTATATATTTTCTGCAAAAGTATTGTAATTCCTTCTTTTTTTATGAGATATTTCCTCATTATGACAAGATTTCGTCTCAATAGAAAAACCGGCGCATCGTGCGCCGGCATTATGCATCATATCTTAAATTTGCTTATTTCCTCATGCAGCTTGGTAATCAATTCAAGAGTCATATCCATTTGTTCCCTCACATTATTTACGTCTTTTACTATGACTATGGTCCTTTGAGCTATATCCTCCGTTCCTTTAGCGCCTTCATTGACGGTTATGGAAACCTCATCTATGGCCTTTGCGATATTATTCATGGAAGCCGTTAGCTCCTGTGCCGTTGCGCTAAAATCTGTGACCATTTCATCTGTAAAAGATGCATCTAAGCTATACTGATCTCCTAATTTCACATTATCTTCATAGTCTTTTATTACCTTATTATCTATGAAATCCAAAAGCACCCTTGCACTGTCCCTGAGATTGCCTACTGATAAAATAACGTTTTCTGCGACCTTCTGGATTTCGGAAACGGCATTTTTAGAGTCTTCCGCAAGCTTTCTTATCTCATCGGCTACTACCGCGAAGCCTCTTCCTACATCTCCCGCCCTTGCCGCTTCTATAGCAGCATTTAATGCCAGCAGATTGGTCTGGGATGTGATCTGCAGTATAGCATCAGAAAGAACATTTATTTCCTCTACTGAATTTGCTTCCTTGATAGCTTCCTTTAATTTTTCCCTCGATTCATCATACATATCGGTTGCGCTTTTCTTTGAATCCAAAGCTTTGCTCTTGACTTCTTCAGCCCTTTGACTGATTTCTTTGACTGAAACAGAGCCCTCCTGGGATTTCTCCGCCATCGATTCTACTGCTTTTAGGATTTCCTCTCCAGAAGCATTCATCTCTTCGGCGGCGGCTGCATTCTCTTCTATCCCCGCAGAAAGTTCCTGTACGGTGGAGGAAGTCTCATCAGATTTCTGATTCAAATTATTTAAAGAGCTGCCAGCTACCTCGGTTATTTCTTTTAATTTATCAAAGCCTTGGATTATACTTCCAAGAGCTGATCTTAGAGAACTGCCCAGCGTGTCCGCAGATCTGGTTAAAACACCTAGCTCATCTTTCCTTTTTTTCATCTTCTCATCCACGGCCACTGCAAAATTCCCGGATGCAAATGTCTCCAGATACTTTGTGGTTTCCTTTATCGGCTTTGCGATAAATCCGACGAATACATATGTTACCACTAATCCTATCAAAAGTACAGTCGCCGATACTATCACAATAGTTTTCTTTAAAGTATTCAGCCCCGCCAGCACCTCATATTCCGGCGCAGTAACGGCAATAGACCATCCGGTATCCTCCACCGGTCCATAGCCCATTATTGCTTTTACACCGTTATATATATAAGATCCTACGCCTTTCTTACCTTGTATCATCTCTTGTTCAAGCTCGGCAAGTTCAGTAAGGCTTTGATCTTTTTTAGCATCTTCTATAGTATTGCCCATATTTATAACCCATTTTTCTTCCTTATGTGCTATAGTCGTGCCTTGTTTGTTTATCATATATGCATAGCCCTCTTCTCCGAAGGTTATATCCTTTATCACATTTTGAAGTTCATTGCTCTGTCTCAATACGGTGAGTACCGAGGTAACCTTACCGTCATATTTTATGGGCACTGAATATACAATGATAACAGAGCTATCAGTTTTGCTTATTATAGGATCCGATACGGCATTTTCCCCTGCCATAGCTTTTTTAAAGTATTCCCTGTCTGATACATCCGAAACTGTACCGTCAGTGCTATGATTGGTGCCTTCAGCCGACACAATATCTATCGCTATATCACCGTTTCTCTGCATCTCATCCATCAGTATCGGAAGCTTGTCCTCCCATGTGTAGGCCGGATTCTTTATTATCTCCATATTTGCCAGGGTTTCCATCCTTTTATGCTGGATTTGTATGCGGCTGTCAACTATTTTACTTGCCTGCTCTACAGCACGTATCATGGATTGGGAAACTTCATCGGTAAGTGCTTTAGATGCATTAAGGTATGACAATATACCTAAGGTAGAACAAATCACCAATATCAGAATCAAAAGGAAAAATGCCATTCTTGTTTTTATGCTTTTCAATTATATCCCTCCATCGTATTCTATGCATTTCTGCATATTATCAGAGCTGTACTGATCTTTAATCATTAAAAACTTATCTTGTATTTTCAAAAATACTTTTATAATTTCCGGGTCGAAATGCTGTCCTGTTTCCGATTTTATAATTTCGACAGCACTATCATGAGGCAAAGCTTCCTTATAAGATCGTTTCGATACCAATGCATCATAAACATCTGCTACGGCAAATATGCGTGCCGAAATTGGTATTTGATTCCCTTTAAGCCCTTTAGGATAGCCCCTCCCGTCAAACCATTCATGATGATACATGGCTATCTCTAAAGCCGTTATATAATATTTGCTTTTGTTTTGTTTCCTTATGGCCTGGGAGATCAGTTCTCCCCCTATAAGCGTATGTTATTTTACTTCTTCAAATTCTTCCTTGGAAAGCTTGCCTTTTTTCTGCAGTATAGTTTCGCTGATTCCAATCTTGCCGATATCATGCAATGGTCCTGCTTTATAGATACACTTTGTGAACTGCTCTCCTTTATCTAATTCTTTTGCAAGCAATACCGCATATTCTCTCGTCCTGACGAGATGCTTGCTTGTTTCAAGATCATGATATTCGGCCATTTTTGCCAAAGCAACCAGATTCGTATCCTTAACCTCTAAAAATGCTTTTAAAAATATATTGAAGACTTCATTTATGGTTTTATTCATAACTGTTTGATACTTATCAATCCTGTCTATAGCACCGCATGTACGTTTTTTATCATTAAAAACACTGGAGCAAATTGCTTCAAAGGCCCTAAAAACTTGCTCCATTGCCTCCCAGCTTATATAGTTCGCAGCCATATTTTCAGCCAGCATTTTATTAGCTTTATAGAATCCATAGAATTCACCTGAGTCAAAATATAAAATATAATTATTCAAAATCTTGGTGACACCGTCTAAAGCTTCAGCATAATCCTGATATAAGTTATTAATATTATACGAAGCATAAAAATCAACCCAACCGGAAATAATTCTGCTGCTGTTTTCATTTAGTACATATGCCAATTCTTTAAGCAGGACTAAAGAGTCTTCCATCATAGCCTTTCCGCAGCCTTCCATGATTGAGCTCAATATTTGTTACCTCCTCCGCATGTATGCTTACTTGATGTGACCAAAGCCTAAAGTCATCATTATCATCTCCTCTATATGTGTGTTTACTGCATAGAAAAAAAGTGCCCTGTTGGATATTAAATACTTGATTTCATAATTTGTCTAATTATATGTTATTTTATATTATTTTATGTTATTTTGATGAAAATTTCGAAATAAGTCATTGTTCTGTCAATGACTTATTCAATGTGCCTTAGGACCATATAGCCATATTAAGTATTTTTGAAATATAATTTGCTGTATAATATTAATGATATTGATGTTGAAAAGAGTTGCGCACTTATACTGTATTAAATGCCGCAATCTAGGAGGAATGATATGAGCTTAGAGGTTGAATTCGGAAAATGCTTAAAGATCTTGCTGGATGCTGCCGATATAAGCGGCAGCAAACTGGCAAAAGCAATAAACGTGGACCCGTCATTGATCAGCAGATGGGTTAATTGCAAAAAGGTACCGTCAAATAGATCTCCTTACATAAAAATGATTTCGGATTATATCAGCAAAAGTATTGTAAACTCATATCAACTCAATAGGATCAACGACATACTAAATAGCTTAGCTGCAGAATCAGTTAAGTGCGACGGCGATTTGGCCTGCAGTATAAAATCCTTATTACTGGAAGCTCAAGGTTATTCTCTGAATAAAAATATACTGTCTCCAAATATAAAAAAGCTTAACAAAAATCATGCCGCTGCAGGAAAAACACAGCTAAATAATGATCCCTACGACAATTCAACCCACTGCAGTGTGAGCAAAAAAATCAGCGATGCTTTGTTTGAAACATCCGAACGCATTCCATTATCTTCAGAAGATTATGTCATGGTCGGCTGTGAAAATGTACTGGACTGCGCAAACAAACTTCTCAACCAAGCTCTGATGTCTACACCTTCAAAACAGCCTATTATGATCACCATAAATAGTAAATTCAGTTTGCTCGCTCTCTTTGAAGAATATCACCATGAATATAGAAAAAAAATCGTTAAGCTTTTAAAAAATGGGTGGACTGTTATTACTACAATAAAATTCGATGACACCATAGAAAGATCGCACAGGTTTCTTGAAGATACCATGCTTTTTTTAAAATCCGGGAATTATTTGCCGTATCTTTCAAATAATATTGACCACTCATCAGCATTAAGTGATATGATCATAGTGCCTGATATAGGAGCTTTGGTATTTTTGTGCACTAAATCCGTACATCAGCTTGACTTTAGCTTTCTCTTTAAAAACAGCTATGCTATAGATGCCTTTATCGGCAAGTTTCATCAAGCCATCAAATATTCTCATCCGGTATTATATGAACATAAATCAAGGAATTGGATGGAATTAGTGAAATCAATGACAGTATTTGAGGAGTCCCCGGGCAATCGATACACTTTCAGGGATGGGATAAGTGCTTTTTTGGTATCAGAAAATATATATGAGGAATCTCTTAAATCCAGCGAATCAAGGGAAGATGAGATGAGAAACATGTTAAGCTATCATAAAAAGCAAATGTATGCACTGGATTTAAACCAAAATTTCTATAAATATAAAGATATATTTCTCACAGATTCTATAGAAAGAGCTATATTGAACAAAAAAAAACAAGACT
>DPSW01000203.1:7452-16390 GCA_003527145.1 Clostridiaceae bacterium
ATGAAATAGCATTGATAGATGAAAAATTGCTCAAAACATATAAAGGCATTTTCACCGCAGGCATGAATTTTTATTTAAAACGGAATCATTCAATAATTCATATTTTAAATAGGAAAAGCAAAGCCATGTCATCTGAAGATGACACTTTTAAATTTATATGCTTATCAGAGCCTACAATTACATATGCTTTAGAAAAGGCCTATCTGGATATATGGAATCGCATTGCACCCGTCAATAAGGATAGGAGAGAGGTATTAGCCTGGCTAAATCATTTAAAAGAGCTGGTATACATAGCATATAATATAAAAAACAATATAAAATAACCTGTATATTCAGGTTATTTTATATTGCTATGCTTTAGCTTAAGTCATATTACGGCTGCAGCTCATTGCACGGAACAATATAGTCCTCAGCATCTTCGGATGCCAGATACTCTTCGATTATTGCCCGGGCAATCGGTGCAGAACCGCTTCCAAAGCCTCCCTGGAATACAACTGCCACAACAGCTATCTCCGGTTTATCATAAGGAGCAAATCCGACAAACCATGAATGGTCATTATATTGTGCATAAAGCTTAGGATTATTCTTTGGGTCCGGCCTGTATTTCCCTGCTTCCGCCGTTCCTGTCTTGCCCGCAATAGTGACCTTGCTGCCTGCAAAGGTACTTCTGGCTGTTCCGCCGTATTCGTTTGTTACTGCAAACATACCTTTCCTTATGGCCTCCATATCCGAAGGAGAAACATCCAAAGTTTCAACTACTTCAGGCTTCTTTTCCACTTTTATGCTTCCATCGTGGGCAATTACTTTGCTTACAATATAGGGCTTGTATCTGGTGCCGCCGTTGGCTACCGTTGCAACATAGGCTGCCAGCTGTATGGGAGTGACATTGTTCAGCCCCTGTCCTATAGCCGCATTCANNTCTCTGTTATATACCAAATAATTTTATCGATTGCTTTGTCTTCTGTTACCCCAAGCTCTCTAATCCTCTTTTTCATATCCCTATAAAACTGATAGCTTGTTTGTCCTTCTGAAGGCTTCTCATAGATCATGGCTTTTATTTCCTTTTTGGCCTCAGCATCTTGAAGCTTCACTGTATAGGTAAGATAACTTTCTATATACCCTTCATAAATGCTTTGCTTATGTGCAGGGCCTTCTATCATTCCTTTGGCTTCAAAGGGCAATTCAATTCCTGTATACTGACCAAAGCCGTATTTCTCCCCATACTTTTCAAACAGTTCTCCTCCAAGCCTCCTTCCGGTTTCAAAAAAGAAGTAATTGCAGGATTGCTTGATCGCATTTATGACATTCGTTGCGCCATGCACCGCTCCGTGAGAGTCAGAAGGGGAAACACCGGGTATAACAGTATACCTGCCTCTGCATACGATGGATTCCCTGGTATTAATCTTATTCTCAGCGAGTCCTGCCGTTGCGGTAAGCATTTTAAAGGTGGAGCCCGGAGGCAGCGGATAAGATATAGCATTGTTTATCAGCGGTTTTGGCGCATATCTGTCATCTGTTAAAGGCTGCATGGATTTCCAATCTTTATTGCTTATTCCTGAAGCAAAGAGATTAGGGTCAAATTTGGGCTCGCTGGCCATGGCCAGAATTTCTCCTGTATTAACATCCATGGCTACCACTGCGCCTGAAAAGGTTTGAGGATAGGGTTTTTTGCTTCTCGATTCCTCAATAGTCTTCCTAAGAGATTCCTCAGCAACCTTCTGCAGTCTGGAGCCTAGGGTGAGCACCACCGTATCACCCGGAACAGGTTCAATCTCATCGATGGTATCTATTAAAGTCCCTCTTGCATCTACTTCAATTTGCTTTGAACCGTCCTTGCCTTTTAAATGCTCCTCCATGCTGTACTCAATACCCGACTTGCCTATCATATCTTGGGGTGTGTAACCCTTCTGAGTCAACTCTTCCAGGTCTGAGCTTATCTTTCCCAGGTACCCGAGTATATGTGAAGCAAAATCTCCTTCAGGATATTTTCGCAGAGGCTTATCCATTATTTGAACCCCCGGCAAAAAAATCTTATTCTCTTCAATCATCGCTCTGGTCTCATCATTTATATTGGCCGCAATTTCGATAGGTTCATAGGCAGGATATTTATTCTGCTTAAGCAGATATTTTACCGCCATGATCTTTCTTGCTTCTTCTTCCGAATACTTGGTCATATCAATTTTATATTTAGCAGCAAGCTGATTGAATACATCCAGGGCTGTATCACTTTCCATAAACCCATTATTCTTTTTCCATTTATTTTCATCCTTTTTAAAGCTGTATTGATACTCATCCACTTTAAATGGCAGCTCAACTTCATATTCGTCTCTCAATATTGAATAGGCTTCGATATCTATTGTATCCTGTGAAATGCTGTAGTCTTCCCGCAGCTTTTTAAAAGCTTGTAAAGGAGAAGCAGTCCCCTGAATGTTATATTTCTCCTTCCATTGCTCCTCTTCATCTTGAAATGTAAATCTAATGGGGTTCATGAGTATAGGAATTTCATCTTTATATTTGTCACCATTTTGCTCCAAAATATTTATTACTGTCAGCGCTATATCATTTATTGTTTCATCCGGTGTAGCTGCTTTTAAAATGCTGATGGAATAGCTCTGCTTGTTGCCTGCTAATATTTTTCCGTACCTGTCGACTATATTGCCTCTGGGAGCGGTGATATTTATGTTCCTTGTCCTTACCGTTTCAGATCTCTTCTTATAATAGTCGCCTTTTACTATCTGAAGCTCTGCCAGCTTAAAAAGCATGACAAAAAAAATCAGCATTGTGAAGAGCTTTATTATATTCAATCTATTGCTAAAGTATTTTTTTAACATTATATACCACCTGAATTAGTATATTTTATTATCCATGAAGCTTTTTTCATCCAGCTTATATAATAATCTGTAGCCTATAGGACCTAGTATTGCATTGTATATGCTTTGAGGGATCATTATGTTAATAAGGGCATAGATATACGAAATATTATTCTTGCTGAAGTAAGTTATCAAAAAGAACAAATGCTGATATACAAAAACAGCTCCGATGTTAAAAATGATGGAAGGAACGAAGCTGTCCTTGAATACATTTTCATTGGACTGTCCTATGAGATAACCTGTAAGCATATAGGAAAGGCCATTTACCCCCATGGCGCTTCCAAAAAATAAATCCTGAAGCAAGCCTGAGGCAAGTCCAATAAAGCTGCCGGCTGCACTTCCCTGCATTATTGCATAAGAAGTGATCAAAATGATTGTAAAATCAGGCTTGACCCCAAAAATTCTCGTATATTGAAAAAGAGTGGATTCTAATATAAAATTTAATAATATCAATAAACTTATGATTAAAGTTCTCACAATCATTCTCCTATATAACCCAATATCAGCAACTAATCTAAAGCATTGGCATTTTTAATTACAAATACTTCCTCAAGTCTCTTAAAATCAACTGATGTCTTTATTTTAACAAGCTTCTGCAATTTTCTTTCCTGCTTTTCAACGCTTTCAACTTTGCCAATATATAAGCCTTTATGAAAGGTGCTGAAATCAGAGGTGATAATGTCATCGCCTTTAATGATATCAGATTCAAGGGGCATCACTGCAATAAGTTCAGAGTTTACGTTTCCGGATACTNNGATGCTGATTGAGCTTCGCTCATCAATAATAGCCATCACCTTGGAGTAATTAGGGCTTACTTCGATTACCCTGCCTACCAGGCCTTGTCCTGTGATTACTGAGTCATTTACCTCTATACCGCTCTTGGTTCCTTTGTCTATAGTAAATATATCGAACCAATTTCCCGGATCTTTTCCCGTGATACCGGCGCCTATATATTTATACTGAGGGTTCGATTCCTTAAACTCCAGCAATTCGCTCAGCCTTTTATTTTCCAGAGCCATCTGATACAACTTTCTGTTTTCTTCCCTAAGCTTTGTATTTTCTTCTTTTAAAGCCTCATTTTCCTTTTTCATATTCTTCAATTCAAATAAGGTACTAAAGGTGTTTTTAAAAAACTCGCCTGTTTTAAAGAATACCTTCTGTACCGGATTAATTGCACTGCCTATTATCGATTCAAAGGCTGTAGGTCTTGTCCTGCCTTTGGCAGTAAAAGCTACTGTAATTATCAAAGCAAAAGAAATAATTACAGTAACAACAGCCAATTTATTTTTTAAAAACCTCATGCGGTTCACGCTCCAAAGCTATCTCCTATATTTCCCATTGTNNGTGATTTGTTCATATTGCTCCAATGCCTTCCCTGCTCCCATAACCACACAGTCCAAAGGAGTGTCGGCGATTTGAACAGGCATACCTGTTTCTTTTCTTATCAAGGCATCTATACCTTTCAAATTGGCTCCTCCTCCGGAAACCATTATTCCTCTGTCCATGATATCCGATGCTAATTCAGGCGGGGTCTTTTCAAGAGTAGATTTCACTCCTTCTATGATAGCTCCGACAGGTTCCCTCAGAGCTTCCAATATTTCTGTGGAAGTCACCTGAATCGTTTTAGGAAGACCAGACACCAGATCCCTTCCTCTTATCTGCATAGATTCTTCCGTTTCCATAGGATAAGCAGACCCTATGTTTATTTTTACCTCTTCCGCCGTTCTCAATCCGATAGCAAGATTATAATTTCTTTTAACATAGCTTACTATCGCCTCGTCAAATTTATCCCCTGCGGATCTGATAGATTTGCTTGTAACTATACCGCCTAAAGATATTATAGCTATCTCTGTAGTCCCTCCGCCTATATTTACAATCATGCTTCCCGTCGGCTCGCCAACCGGCAGACCCGCACCTATAGCTGCCGCCATAGGCTCTTCTATAATCTTGGCTACCTTGGCTCCTGCCTGGAGTGCAGCTTCTATTACAGCACGCTCTTCTACTTCAGTTGTGCCTGAAGGTACACTTACCAATACTCTTGGCTTTCCTATGGCAATATTTTTGGATACTTGCCTTATAAAATATTTTAACATACTCTGAGTGATATGAAAATCAGCAATTACACCATCCTTCATAGGTCTTATTGCCACAATATGCCCCGGTGTCCTGCCAATCATTTGCTTGGCTTCCTCTCCCACTGCTTTTACTGAATCATTTTCTGTATTTATGGCTACTACCGAGGGTTCTCTGATAACTATACCCTTACCCTTTAAGTATACCAATGTGTTGGCTGTACCTAAATCTATTGCTATATCCTTTGAGAAAGCGTTAAATAAACTCATTTGCTATTTTTCCTCCTTGGTCAGAAAAGATTTTTTTCTTTTAGACTTACATAAATTCCATTTCCTATTATTATATGATCGTAAAGCTCTATGCCCAATATTTTACCTGCCTCAGATATCCTTTTGGTGAGATCTATATCGTCCCTGCTGGGGCTTGGATCACCGCTGGGATGGTTATGAGCCATCACTATTGCGGCACTGGATTTTTTTACAGCAGGCACAAATATTTCCCGCGGGTGGGCTAGGGAAGAATTCAAGCTGCCTATGGATATCTCTTCTATGCTGATGACCTTGCATTTAATATTCAGCAATATCACCTTCATATATTCTTTATTAAGATATCGCATTTCTTCCATCAATATATCAGCAGCATCCTTGGGACATCTTATGTAAGCATCATCCTCCGCCCCATACTGGGATATTCTCTTGCCCAGCTCTGCAACAGCCATAAGCTGGGTTGCCTTGGCTAATCCCACACCTTCCATCTGGCTCAATTCTTCTACGGTGGCATTGGCAAGAAACTTTAAACCGTTATGCTCCGACAGAATGTTGTATGCAATGGATAAGGCGCTTTGATTTTTTATTCCAGTCCTTAGTATTATTGCCAATAATTCTGCATTTGATAACGCTTTAGGACCTTTTCTAAACATTTTTTCCCTTGGTCTTTCGCTTTCGGGCAATTCAGCGATAGTGATATTCTTTACAGTATCCTTCACAAAATCCACNNACTAAGACTTTGTAAGCTTGCATAGGGTTGCATCAAAACTAACAAACTCTAAGTCCCCCCGCAATGCACTCTTATATCAGTCAGGACAACAAAATATTGCATTAGAATCCCGGTTAAGAATCTTATAACCCAACCTTTCAAGTATAACGGACAGCTTGTATACCGGAAGCCCGACAACATTAAAATAGCAGCCTTCTATTCCTTGCACCAATAATGAGCCCAAGCCTTGAATTGCGTATGCTCCAGCCTTATCCACGGGTTCTCCTGATCTGACATAAGCATCTATCTCGCTCTCTGAAATATCTTTAAATCTGACTATAGTCTCCTCATAATCAGTGATTATTTTCATTTCAGGCGTTTGAATGACAGATATGCCGGTAATAACACTGTGTGTTGATCCGCTGAGCTTTTTAAGCATGCCGGCTGCATCAGCCTTGCTTTTGGGCTTGCCCATTACCTCATCCTTATATACTATCGTATCGGCTCCTATTACCAAAGCTTTTTCCTTTATAGATTCAGCAACGCTTTTTGCTTTATTCTCTGCAAATAGCATCACAAGCTCATAAGGATTATTATTTTCCGATTTTTCTTCATAATCTGAGGGTATGACATCGTATTGAACTCCCAATTGTGACAATATCTCTCTTCTTCTGGGAGAATTTGAAGCAAGTATGATCCGCATATGCTTTCACCTACATTTTTCTGAACACTAATATAGCTATTATTATTCCCAGTATTGAAAACATATTGATGTTAAAAGTAAGACCGAAGGTTAGTTTAATGACTCTGAGGTCATAAGTATGAGGGCTCACTCCCAAGTTATATCCGTATTTTAAAATGGGAATATAGTTTCCTAGTATTTCTCCAATAAATCCTCCGACAACAACACCGCATATGAGTATGAGCAGCAGTATCCAGCCGTTTCTTCCAGTGTTTCTCATCATAAAAACACCCCCAACTTAATCTAATATAGTTATACGCCATTATTCAATGGATTCGGTCAAAATCCTCCATTTAAGTTTATCATTTATGATTCATAACTTCAATGAAATAATGCATATTGCAAATGATGGAAAGAGCGGATACAACCGTATCCGCTCTCTAACCTCATATCATATCAATACATTTTTTAGGGCATTTTGCCGCACATTGTCCGCAGCCGGTACACTTATCTTCCAATACCTTATGCTTTTGCTTAAGCTCGCCCTCAATAGCCTCGAATTTGCAATTTTTTGCACATATGGTGCAGCCTATGCATTGATCCTCGTTTATAAAGGCTTTCTTTCTGTTGCCGAAATCCGCATATATGGTTTTTGTAGGACATACCTCTGCGCATACCATGCAATTTGTGCATTTGCTATAATCTATTTTAGCCAAATTATTGTCAAAGGTCATAGCATCAAATTGACATGCTTTAACACATTTCTGGCATCCTATGCAGCCTACCTTGCAGACTTCGACAACTGCCTTGCCTTTATCTGTATTTTTGCATAAAACTCTTACCTGCCTCGAAACAGGCACTAGCTCTATTATATGTTTAGGACATGCTTCAATACATTTTTTACATGCGGTACATTTTGTGTCATCAACTACTGCCACTCCATTCACCACATGTATAGCATCAAAGGGGCATATCCTTTCACAGGTTCCAAGGCCTGTGCAGCCAAAGCGGCAGCTTTTGCTTCCTCCTGCCAGCATCTCCGCTGCTTTGCAGTCTTGTATACCCTGGTATTCATATTTTTCTTTTGCATTATCACAATCGCCGCCGCAAATTACTCTTGCTACCATTCTTTCAGTATCTTCCGCCGTGACTCCCATGATTTCAGCCACTTTTTTAGCCAGTTCAGATCCTCCTACAGGGCAAGCATTGACAGGAGCTTCTCCTCTAACAATTGCTTCTGCGAGAGCATCACAGCCAGCAAATCCGCAGCCGCCGCAGTTTGCACCCGGCAAAACAAACCTGACTTCCCCAACCTTAGGATCTGCCTCTACAGCAAATTTTTTTGAGGCGTAGGCCAGAACTATACCGAAAAACACTGCAAGTCCGCCAAGCGTAATTACCGGCCATAATAAATTATTTATCAAGGCAATTCACCTCTTTCTAAAGTATACTCATTACAGCAGGCCGCTGAAGCCAAAAAAGGCTATTGACAGCAAGCTGGCAGTAATGAGAGCTATAGGGAAGCCATCCAAACCCTTTGGATATGGGGCTGTGTCAAGCCTCTCTCTTACTCCTGCGAATAATACAATCGCAAGAGTAAAGCCCAGGGCCCCACCCACACCGTTTATCAAAGTTTCAATCAAATTGTAGCCGCTCTCAATGTTCAATATGGCAACGCCCAATACGGCACAGTTGGTTGTTATCAATGGGAGATATACGCCAAGAGCCTGATATAATGTGGGACTCGTCTTTTTTATTACCATTTCAACAAACTGTACAAGACCGGCTATTACAAGTATAAAAGCCGCTGTCTGCAAATATGCGATGTGCAAAGGCTCCAAAATAAAATATTGAACTATCCAGGTCATAACCGATGCCAATGCCATAACAAATGTTACTGCCAAACCCATTCCAAGAGCNNGTTTCAACTTTTTTGGAAACTCCAAGGAAAGGACATATGCCTAAAAACCTGGAGAGAACAAAATTATTGACAAATATTGCACTTAGAAGTATTATTATAAGCTTCATATTATCGTCCCCTCCCTACGCTTTTTTCGCCGTAAGCTTATTTACTAATGCTATGCTCAAACCGAACACCAAAAAGCCTCCAGGCGGTAAAATCAAAATCAATGCAGGCTCAAAGGCTGCTCCGAACAGAGGCATCCCCAAGAATGTACCTGCACCCAATATTTCTCTTATGGAACTCATAAAAGTAAGAGCCAAAGTGAATCCAATACCCATTCCAAGTCCGTCCATTATCGAGTTCAGCGGCGGATTTTTCGATGCAAAGGATTCGGCCCTTGCTAGGATTATACAGTTTACAACGATTAAAGGAATA
>DPSW01000494.1 GCA_003527145.1 Clostridiaceae bacterium
ATCAAATTTATTTGACTCTGAAAACTCTACTTCATCCCTATAATTATTAAACCACCGTATGCTTCTCCCATATTCTATCACTGCCTGATACCCTCCTTCTCTGACTCTAACGTTTTATGGATTATAAAATAAGCCCACAACCATGTGAGCCTTCTTGTTAAAGCCTATTATTTCGGCTTATTCGTCTTTTCGTTCCCACGTTTAAAATTTCCGGTAATCTTTGCCATTATCAATTGTGATTCTATCTTATCTGCTTTTGCTATTTCAGCCAGAAACTTTTCACTTTCTTTGCCCTTTAATATCATAACTTGTTTTTCATACCAAAATATGAATACCTTATTATCTTTCGATACTCTATACGAAAAAATTTCCTCTTCAAGCCTGTTTCGCTTATCTATATTAGCCAATTTATATAATCCTCCGGCTAAATATTATTAAATATTTCTATATCAATCTTCTTTGCATCAATATCCATTGTATCCTTATCAATCAGCTGTTTAATTATTCATAACCAAGTTTAAAAGATATGTTCGATCTTCTCCATTTACTTTAATATGTGATAGAAATACTCCTGCCTGCGCATCGAACTCAACATAGTCTGCCCTTGCCGACTCCTGTAAATCAGCATAAGCAACGTTACCGTTTTGAATGGCGTAAATATATACATTTGGAGAAACACTATACACATCTGCTGCAATTTCAGCCATCCCATCACCATCGATATCCACCTCGTTTATGCTCATAGCATATGTGCTGCACAACAGCTCATAAGAATCATCTGTTTTCTTTACAAAGTAGTAATAGGCTGTTCCTAAAGCTGCTGAACTTCCCTTTATTTTATAAACGTTTTCATGGTTCAGCACATTATTGAGAATTTCCGCATTGCTGAAATCCAGACCTTCTTCCGGCTCTATATTGTCGACCGGATGAAATAATGGTGTTATTTCCATTGCCTCAGTTATTTCGTTTTTATTTTGTTGTTTGCCGAATAAGCTATCTTCATATACCATCAAAATACTTATAAGAATGACGAGTATTAAAATAGCTATCAGCAGGCTTCGTTTCTCCCTAAACAAAATAAATTCCGGCTGACCGGCATTANNATTATTTCCGACCTTCATCCTTGCCCTCTCCTTCTTTGATGATTTCAACAGCTTTTTCAATAAACTCGTCTCTGCCTTCCCTAATTCCTTCGATAGTAGGATCCATATAAATATCCGGCTGTACTCCTATTCTTTGGACGGGCTTTTTATCCGGATAGTATACACCAAGTCCACTCATGGTAGTTTCTATATTTCCGGGAAGAGTAAAGTGACGCCTATCACCGTCGGCTCCTGCCGAAGGCCTCCCAAGAACGATTGAGTTTGGGGTGTTCCTGAGAGACATGGCTGTGGTCTCTCCCTGGCTCATGGTATGTTCATCTATTAAGATCACTAATTTGCCCTTATAGGCCCCGCTATCTGAAATCCCATCGTTTGATCCTTTTGGTTTACCCGAAACAAAAGGATCAATATAATAAAATTCACCTGGTACTGAACGATTAGGAATTGATATGCTGATATACTCTTTTTCAGCCGGTATTAGATATTCTGCCAATTTATAAGCAATTACAACAGAAGGATAGTCTCTAAGATCCAGAATCAAGCCTTTGGTATTCCACCATTTCTCCATAATTTTTTCAATCTCGCCATTTTTCAATAGTCCGGCATTTATATAATAAATCGTGCCGTCTTCCATCTCCTGTGATTTAGTCTCCACATCGACATCAATATACTTTTGACTGCCTTTTGCATTTACAACAATTGTCTTTCCTCTTCGAANNAACATCGATATTCTTTTCATGAACTCGAAATAAATCACGAAAAAGCAAACTTCCGGTATCCTCCCGTGACTGAGCTATATATTTTCTTCTATTTTCCAATATTTCATCTATATCTTTGTCGCCAACTTTTAGTACAATGTCTCCAAGCTCAAGTCCACATTTATAAATTATTTTGCTTATAACGATCTGGTCGTCAATTTTAATAAAGTTTACAGGAATTGTATATATTCCGAAACGTCTGGAGATATAATTTCCTCTTTTATCTGTTATACTAGCATGAGAATCATGTATTCGAGTTGTCAATTCTGCTGTTGTCAGCAGGTAAGATTCATAATCCGAGCCATGTATAAATTTAGGTATAAACTCCAGAAGGACTTGGTCCCAATCCTCTCCGATCACATCTTTATAGGGATAATAATATTCTATAATATTCCAGTAACGAAATAAACCAAGCAGCCTGTAGCCAGTATCATCAAATTTCATATCCGGATATGGGTTCTCATTTTCCATAAATTGATAGGGTGAATCATCCTTAAAGCTAACATAGGCATTCTCTCGTTCTGAAATATTAGTATCTAAAAGGCTCGATAATTCAAGACTCAAATTTTTCCCCAGATATTTCTCGTCTTTGCACCAATCTGTAGATGGGCTGAGCTGAATAGAATCTTCGGAAATTTGATATCGCTGATCTATATCTCCAAAGGAGGACCTGCTATCAAAAGAATGAATCCACTCATAGAGGATTGAATTGACATCTGAATCTTCTTCTAGAATATAAGGCATAACGCGAAAAAGTTCATAATCCCAATTGATATTTCCGGCTATAACTTCAGGATGATAATATTTCACAACTCCCCATACCTTGCAGAGCTTAGCAATATCCATGGTCTTCTCTTCAGAAATATTTGAAAAACTTATCCCGCTTCCTTTGTCAAATTCGCTGTCTTTATCTCTCCCAATCTGATGAATATCTTTTGTTAAAGAACATCCTCCGATGCTAAAACAGATAAAAAGCAAGCTGATAGATACTATTGATTTCCAATATAGCTTTTTTCTCTCTTTCATTTTTACTGCCCC
>DPSW01000294.1 GCA_003527145.1 Clostridiaceae bacterium
CAGGCCTCAGCCAGAGAAAAATATTATCGACAAGCAGCAATAACGGATTATTTATGGCAGCTCTTGCAAAAGATACAATCATCTTCTCCAATTTGTTCAATTGCTCTATGCCAAACATACATTTTTCTTCCATCCCCAATTCTTTCAATATGTTATGCCCTAATTCTTGAGCTTTCTTATGAGAGCAAATATTCTTCATCCAGAATGTCACGTTTTGGATCACATTCAAATCTTCAAAAAGTATGGGCTTGCTAAACACATAACCTATTTTGCCGGCTCTGATATTATCCAGTCTGCCATATTCCGCTAAATTTATATTTTCATAGTCATATACATATTTCCCCTTGCTTGGCCTTTCAAAGCAGCCAAGCACTCTTATAAAATCTCTTTTATCTTCCGTGCTAAGCCCTGTTATGCAGATCAAATCTCCCTTTTTTACGATAAGATTGATACCCTTTAAGCTGTCATTTATTGTAACATTATCCGCCCAAATAACCATGTCTTTTATTTGAGTAATCATTTAATCTCATACCTCCACAATCTGAAGGAATTCTTTTCTCTCATCCTTTCAGAAGGATTTACAATATATTGATCTCTGCTTATGACGCCTTTAGTGATCTCAACATCAAAATCGGTCTTAATTCCGGTTTCTACATAAGTTTTGTTAGCTATGCCGTCTTTTAAAATATATATGAACTCATTATCATCTCTATCTTTAACTATAGCCCTATAATCAACCGTTACAGCATTTTCTTTACTGTTGAATATTAGCTTAACACTGGCCTTATAACCTACTTTGGCAACAGGGTCAGGATTATTAATCTGCACCTTCACTTTCAAGCCTGTCTCTCTTCCTGAATAAGTGTCTGGGCTTGCAATCTCATCAATGCTGTAAACACTGCCGTACAGCTTGTTCTTTTCTACGCCCGGCATTGTAATTTCAGCAATGTCGCCCAGCTTAATATATGATGCATATCTTTGATTTACCATCATATCTATATAAAGCTCCGACAAATCATAGATTGATATATGTGGTCCATTTGAATTGACCTTTTCCCCTTCTTTTAATTCCAGATTAATGACTTTACCATCGATGGATGCAGTATTTGTTTCCTTTGCTTTATTATATAATTCGCGAAGCTGCAGCTTTATCAGCTCTATATTATTTGACAGGCTTTCTTCATCGTTCCTTTTATTCTTATCATAATTCAATGCAAATTCTTCATTTTTTTCTTTATCCAACTCGAATTCTTTCTCCATAAGCTTAAGCTCAGCAGAAGCTTTTTTGTAGTTATACTCCTCAACTTCCAAATCTTTTTTTGACAGATAGCCTTTTTCATACATTGACCGGCTTACATCCAAGTTCTCCTTTATCTCCTCTATATTGGCCCTGAGCTTCATAATGTTTAACTCTGATTCTTCTAAAGCTAACATATTTTGGGCATTATCTTTTTCCAGGTTTGAGGTTCTGGCAGTCTGGAGTTCCAATTCTGCCTTTTTCAGCTCAATTTCTTTGCTTTTTATATTCATTTCAAGGCTGTTGTCATCTATTTCGAATAGGGTATCTCCTTTATTAACAATGCTGCTTTTCTCTATGTATAGCTTTTTTATTAGTTGACCTCCGGCCACGGTTATATCTTCTCTTGCTTTGGCCTCAACAGTCCCGTTTACCACTATGGATTGCACCAGATCTCTTTTCGCTGCATAGGAAACACTAGTCTTTTCTAATCTCATAGCAGGTTCAATTATATATACTACCGAAGTGATAAACAAAATCAGGACCACTGCCAGTACAAATTTAATATAACTTTTAAACTTCATATGATTTACCCCCTACAGCATTTATTTAAATCAATACAACCAGCATCTTACTCTTCTGTCTTCGTTTATCTGTATCAAATCCGGCATTTTGTCTCTGCAAACGGGCTTTGCTTCAGAGCATCTGTCATGGAATCTGCAGCCTGAAGGATAGTTAGAAATGCTTGGCACATAGCCGGGTATGGAAAACAACTCATCCCTCGATATATCAATTCTTGCAATGCAATTCATCAGCCCAATCGTATAAGGATGAAGAGGCTCCTCATATAAGGATTGCACTGATGATTCTTCCATAACCTTGCCGCAATACATCACGATGGCCCTCTCGGCATATTGGGCCACCAATCCTAAATCATGGGTTATGAGCAAAACAGACATTCCTATTCTATTCTTCATATCTTGCAGCGTATTCATGATTTCAGCCTGTATGGACACATCCAATGCAGTAGTCGGCTCATCCGCAATAAGGAGCTTTGGTTTGCAGCTTAAAGCCATCGCAATCATTATTCTTTGCCGCATACCGCCACTGAAAGATCCCGGCAAATCCCTATACCTTTGAGGCGAATCAGGAATGCCTACTTCCTCCATAAGCTCAATAGAAATGTCTTTACTGTCCTTGCGTGAAGCCATCTTATGTATCAACAAACTCTCTCTAATCTGCTCTCCTACTGAAATAGCAGGGTTTAGAGTGCTCATCGGATCTTGATAGATCATTGATATATCCTTGCCTCTTATTTTAGATAGTTTNNTGATCTCCCCGTTCATCACTCTTCCGCCTTCATATCCAATCAAGCCCATTACCGACAATGCTGTAACACTCTTTCCACTCCCGGATTCACCAACTAAGGCGACTATTTTCTTCCTTGGTATATCAAAGCTGACACCATCAACAGCATTTATTAATTTATCCTTCATTAAGAAAGAAACCTGCAGATCTTTTATTTCTAATAGAGACTTCATTGTTTATTTCCTCCCGTGAAAGAATATATGATTGTATCCAGCAGCATCTGACCCGTCTGCCTGAGCTTTACAGAATCTATTTCATCAATGCTGTCTTGCTGTGTCATTGCAATCTCATCTGATATATAACTGTCCAATATCATCGGCTGGCTTTCTCTGCTGGNNTCAATTGCTGCAGGGCTATATAACCCTCCGAATAAAAGCTTCACCTCATTTTTTTTGGCGTTTTCTTTCAACATCTTAACAAATTTTTGCTCTTGCTTGTTATTGGGAAAAATTTTCGAATTATCCACAAGCAATTTGTTTGTACCTTTGTAGCCCAAATTCATTAAATCTATATAAAGTATCCTTTTATTTTTATTGATTATATATTTATAAAAAAAGTATTTAGATCCTCGGTCATGGGTCATATTGCCATCCCAAAAAGCAAAAACTATGCTCCGATCCGGCTCAACCCCGCTCTCTGAAATTGCTCTGGCTATCTCCAGAGATACTGCAGCTCCTGCTGCTCTTCCTGCGGCAGGATATTTAATATCCTGATCGTAGCCCACTCCATCCAGATTGCTCCCGATAACAACAAACTCATTATTCTTGCTTTTATCTGCACCGGGAATATATCCAATGACGCTTCTTGCGGCTACATTTTGCTTTTTCTCAATATTAACAGTAATTCGCACCTTGCATTTACCCATCCTCATCAAACGATCTCCCGCCTCCGAAGACAAAGACAATGTTAATACATCATTAAAGGTTTTGTTGATGATATCGCTTTTATATTTTATATCCCTGCTTGTCCAGTCATCAATATATATTATAGCTCCGGGCTTTGCATAAAAAGATAGGGCATCATTTAAGGAAGTAAACATTCTTGGATCCATATATCTTGCATCTATAATAAGAGCCTTTCCCTTGTAACGCTCAGCATTAAGTTCTATTTCTCTGACCTCAAACCTCCTCATTTCAAACAATTCAATATCTAATATGCCATCATAGGAATTACTTGAAGTCACCATATAATCCTCTCTGAATTTAAATAATAATTCTTGAGGCCTATCATCATCTATCAATCTGAACTCTGCATTTTTTATATTAAATACTTCTTCAACCACATTTTCATGTACATATTCCCCGTCAAAAGCTTCTAAACCGTATTCTTGAAGCTTACCGGCAATATAACCGGAAACATGGCTGTCTTTATCGCTGAAGCCTGTCAAGCGGCCTTCGTACTTCTCTGAAGTAAGCTCAGATACAATCCTCATCACATTATTATCATCGAATTTATACGGGCTCTTAAACTGGGGAAAAAACACTATTAAAAGAACAAAACAATAAAAAGCAAGTTTTCGTATAACACATTTTCTATATTTGTCGAAATTTCTTATTTCATGGACCAGCCTTATAGGTGATAAAAAAGAAGGAATTGCTCTGATAAATGTGATCACTTTTGAGTTTTCTTTTTCAAACTCTATTTTTAAACCTTCTCCTGTCATATTAAAGCCAATTATACTCAATGCAAAGGCTATAGACGGAAATAATACAAGGTAGCTGTTTTCTCCCCTGTAGAAATATTTCGAAAAAGCCAGCATAGAAGTCCAATCAAACTCTAAAGGAACTCTTAAATCCCCTTCTGAATTTTCATAGCCCCCGCTGAATGCCAATCCAAAAACGCCTAATTGGCATAGAGTCAGCAATATTAAAGCAGTTTCAAGGAAAAATAATACAAACATTGAAGGTATTAAATGGGGCAAAATATTTTGCAATGCAATCTCTAATTTATTCTTTCCAATGGCAATTTCTCCTTCGATAAAGTCCTGATGGAGTATTTCATCTATCCTCGCCCTGAGCATATGAGCTAACTTGCTCCAGCCCAGCACCGAAAGCAAAACCATATTTGTATAGCTGGTGCTTTTGAATATCTCTTGAAATAAACTGATCCGCGANNGATTACTATTATCAGCGGAAAGGCGCTGAACATGGTGTTGAAGAAGCTTATAAAGTTATTGGCAAATCTTACCTTGTATGCGGCTGCTATTGATAAGGGCAAAGCTATCATAAGCCTTATTGCCGCTATGCTCAATGCTGAGAATATAGTCAATCTGCTCCCATATACTATTAAGCTTTTCACATCTCTGCCTCTGTGATCTGTTCCAAAAGGATATTCTTCGTTGGGCGGAATAGGAGGCACGATTATTGTGCCCTTGCCGTTATCATTTGAATATTGAAGCCTTTCTCTCCCATAGGGATCTGCATCGGAGAAATGCTCCGGGTAAAAACACATTGAAAGAAAGAATAATAAAATTGCTGCACCAATAAAAAGGGATACATTTATCCTTCTCATACCGCTTCCTCCCTATAGGATCTCTTTATAATCATATTTATTAAACCGAATAACCCGTTTAAGGCAAAGTAAATAAAACCGATTAAAATAATAATAATTGCAGAGCTTCTGGCATCGCGCATGGTGATATGATTCATAAGAGCAGTAGTTAATCCGGGGTAAGAAAAAACATATTCTACAATCAAAGTGTTGCTTATTATAAATGATGATATGTTCGGCAATCCCTCGACAATAGTTCTTATTGCATTTCTCATGACATGGTTCCATAGAATTCTGTGTGAAGAGCACCCTTTGCCTCTTGCAGCAAGTATATAATGTTTTTTAAAGCAATCCTCCACCGCCAGCGCAGTGATTCTTGCAATATAAAAAGCAGGTAGTATTGACAATACGATTATAGGCAGAAAAGAATGGCTTATTGTTTTTGAACCAGCAACTTTGAATATGTGTATGCCTTTTTGATTTAACCAAATCGCAAAACCCTGCATGATTGCAGCTATCAAAACATCGGGAAGAGATATGGGCAATATAGAGGTAAGGATTTTTAGTGAAGAATTGGTTTTTTTGCCTTTATTGCTGTCTATTATTCCTTTTAATATTCCAAAAATCAATGCTATGGTTATGGAGGCAGAAAGAAGTAAAGCAGTTTTCCCGGAAGCTCTATACAGCAGCTCCACCAATGATTTCCCCTTAATATTCTCTCCAATATTAAATTCCAAAAGAGAAACAAATATAGAATTGCTCCTTTTGAGAATCATACTGACAGGATAATTATAAACAATCCTGCCGTTTTTAATTTCCCATTTATAGCCGGTCGGAATAGAAAAGATAAAAATACTTATGTAAGTGAAAGCTATTAGGATAGTTATCCCATAAAACATTTTTTTAATAATATGTTTCACTCTATTCAATGTAAAACCACCTTTAACTGTAAGTAAGATGACATGCCACTGCATGGCTTGATGAAACATTCATCAAAAAAGGTTTTTTGTTTTTACATATATCTGCAGCTTCATAGCATCTGGGGTGAAAAGGGCATCCATCGGGTACATTGACCGGACTCGGTATCTCATCCTTTAACGCAATGGTATTATTTCTTCTGTTAGGATCAGGAATGGGAGCCGAAGAAATTAATGCCTTTGTGTAGGGATGCTTGCATTCATCAAACAGCGTCTTTACATCTCCGTATTCGACAATATTGCCTAAGTACATCACGGCAACCTTATCAGAAACGTGCCTTATTACGTTTAAGCCGTGAGCAATAAATAAATAGGATACCTTTATTTCTCTTTGGAGCTCACAAAGCAAATTTAGTATTTGGGATTGAACTGATACGTCCAAAGCAGAAACCGGCTCATCACAAATAATAAATTTGGGTTTTACGGCTATGGCTTTTGCTATGCCAATCCTCTGCCTTTGACCGCCGCTGAATTCGTGAGGGAACTTGTCCATATCGCTTTCGCTCAGTCCCACCATATTAAGAAGCCTCTTGACTTCATTATTGTAATCATATTTGGATACGATCTTATGTATGCTCAGCGGCTCAGTCAAAATATCTCTTATTGTCATTTTCGGATCTAATGCTGCATATGGATTTTGAAATACAACTTGAATGCTTTTTCTTAATTCTCTCATCTCTTTATGATTTAGGCTGCTCAAGCTTTTACCTTCCAGAAAAATTTCGCCTGAGGTGGGTTTTATAAGGTTTAATATGAGCTTTCCCGTGGTCGTTTTGCCGGAACCGCTTTCGCCTACCAAGCCCAAGGTTTCACCCTGACGGATGGAAAATGATATGCCATCTACAGCCTTCACAAACTTGCTTTGCTGAGCCTTGGCATCATAAATCTCATAATATTTTTTTAGATCGACTACTCTCACTATTTCCTGCAAAGCACTTCACCTCTCACCATAAGCAGGTGACATAGATGCTGCTCATCCATGCCACCTTAATAATACTAGCTCCTTAGCACTGCTCCAACCTGATTGGTCAGAGAATTCAATATTTTATTATGGACCTTTGTAATATCTTCTTCGGTAAGCGTTTTCTCATCAGAGCGGTAAACTATGCTATAGGCCATGCTCTTATAGCCCTCTTCTATCTGTGAGCCTCTATATATGTCAAACAGCTTTACCTCATCAACAAGCCTTCCGCCCTTATTTCTTATTATTTCTTCAATTTGGCCTGCAGTAACTTCCTCTTCAACTACCACTGCTATATCTCTCTCAATGGAGGGATATTTGGGAAGGGGCTTATATTTTATGGTCAGGTCAATCTGACGGAAAATTTCCTCAAAATCCAGTTCAGCGATATATACCCTGGATGGAATATCATAGTTATCCAGCACATCCGGATGTATTTCTCCCAAATAGCCTATCCTCTTATTATTTATCAGCAGCTCAGCTGTCCTGCCCGGATGAAAGCTTTCATGATTGGAGGGAAGGACTCTGTACTTGCTGATATTTAAAATGGACAACATGTTCTCAATAATACCCTTCAAATCATAAAAATCTACATTGCCATAAATTCCTATGGTCAAAGTATCTCGCTCATAAGCTAAATCCTTCAAGGGCAACTCTTCTGACAGATATACCTTGGATAATTCATAAAACATTCCTTCTACTATCTTTCTATTATAGTTCCTGCTTATAACCTCAAGGATGTTTGGAATCATTGTAGTTCTCATTATGCTTTGTTCTTCTCCAAGAGGATTTAATATTTTTATCGCCTTTCTCAAGGGGTTCTCTGCCTTCAGGTTTATCTGGTTGAATACGGCCGGACTCACAAAGGAATATGTGTAAGCTTCATATAAGCCCTGAGCTTCCATATTACCTCTGATAATATTTCTGATCTGCTGCTTAGCATCCCTTCCGCCTTGGGTAAAGGTTGTATCCATAAGCTTAGACGGAATATTATTATATCCATATAATCTGGCTATCTCTTCAATCAAATCAGCTTCCATAGCCACATCATCTCTGAAAGTCGGAACTTTTATTTCTAATACTTCTTCACCAGCAACCTCAAATTCCAGAGATTCCAACATTTGTTTGACCCTGGCAACAGATATGTCTACGCCTAAAAGCCACTTTACCCTGTCGTTCCTTAAAGTGATCATCCTTTTTTCTTTTTTAGCAGGGTAAATATCTATTGTACCTCCTACAACCTTTCCGGCATCCAGCGCTCCAACAAGATGGCAGGCTCTGTCCATCGCAAGGGATACGATCTCCATATCCAGACCCTTTTCAAACCTTGAAGAAGCCTCTGTCCTCAAGCCCAATTTTTTCGATGATAATCTTATATTAACCGCATCAAAATTAGCACATTCGAAAGCAATGGTTTTAGTATCTTCTTTAATTTCGGTGTTATAGCCGCCCATAATCCCTGCAATGCCTATTGCCTTCTTCCCATCTGCTATAACCAGGATTGAATCATCCAAATTTCTTTCATTTTCATCAAGAGTGGTGATCTTCTCATCCTTTTCCGCTCTTCTCACAACTATTTCTTTGTTTTCAAGCATATCAAGATCATAGGCATGCATCGGCTGCCCTGTTTCCAGCATAACGTAATTGGTTATATCAACTATGTTATTTATTGGCCTTACTCCAGCCTTTAAAAGTCTTTCCTGCATCCATGGAGGAGAGTTTTTTATCTTTACATCTTTTATCACCCGTATTGCAAATCTAGGGCATAAATCAGCATCCTTCACGCTGGCAGATATATAATCGGATGCTTCTCCATCCTTTACAGATATTGCGTCGCTGGGGTATTTCATTTTCAACCCAAAGGTTGCAGCAGCTTCTCTTGCTATGCCCAATATGCTAAGGCAATCCGGTCTGTTATTTGTAATCTCAAATTCGATTATTTTATCGTCCAGACCCAGTACTCGCTTAATATCTTTGCCGAGAGGGTATGCCTGGTCCAGTATATATATACCGTCAACCATATCAACGCCGCTTGGAAGGCTTTCTGCATCCAGTCCAAGCTCATCCGGCGAGCATAGCATGCCGTTTGATTCAAGACCCCTTAATTTGCCTCTCTTAATTTTTATACCGTTGGGCAAGCTGGCTCCATGAAGTGCAACGGGCACATAATCATTTTCTCTTATATTTGTTGCTCCGGTGATTATTTGGATAATTTCACCGCCTACATCGACCTTTGTCACCAATAGTTTATCTGCATCGGAATGAGTGCTGATTTCAAGTATCTTGCCGACAACAACCTTATCTATATTCTGGCCTACCTCTTCCACACCTTCAACCATGGAGCCGGACATGGTCATTCCGTCTGCAAATTCTTTTATATCCATATCTATATCAACATAATCTTTAAGCCATTTTATTGGTACAAGCATCTATATTCTCCCCTCCTAAAACTGATCTAAGAATCTCTTATCATTTTCAAACATAAGTCTTAAATCGGAAATATCATATTTCAACATTGTGATCCTATCCAATCCCATACCAAAGGCAAAACCGGAATATACTTCAGTGTCTATGCCGCAATTTGCAAGCACATTGGGGTGAACCATGCCTGCGCCCAATATTTCAATCCAACNNTTTGCATATGCGGCAGCCGGCTCCTCCGCAGGCAGAGCAAGTGCAATCCATCTCAGCACTGGGCTCAGTAAAAGGAAAATGGTGGGGCCTAAATTTGGTTTGAGTCTTTTCACCATATAACTTCTTAGCAAATATCTCTAAAGTACCCTTAAGATTCGCCATAGTTATTCCTTTGTCAACGACCAGGCCTTCTATTTGATGAAACATCGGTGAGTGTGTAGCATCGATCTCATCTGCTCTGTACACTCTGCCAGGTACAATAACTCTAATAGGCGGTTTTTGCTTTTCCATAGTCCTAACTTGGTTGGGGGAAGTTTGAGTCCTTAACAATAATTCTTCAGTTATATAAAATGTATCCTGCACATCTCTGGCAGGGTGATATTTGCTGTGATTAAGAGCATCAAAATTATAGTAAGCCTTCTCAATTTCCGGCCCTTCAACCACAGTAAAGCCCATTCCGATAAAAATATCCTCAATTTCATTTAATACCTTGGTCATCGGATGCCTGTTCCCCAGCTGCTTCTTTTTGCCGGGCATAGTAACATCTATAAATTCGCTGCGCAACCTCTTTTCCAGGTCTTTTCGCTTTAAACAATATGCTGTTTCCTCAATCTTGTCATTGATCTGATCTCTGACCTCGTTTGCCAGTTGACCCATGAGGGGCCTCTCCTCAGGGCTCAATTGTCCCATGCCGCGAAGCAGCTGAGTCAATTCTCCCTTTTTCCCAAGATATTTGATCCTGATTTCTTCAAGCTGCTGCGAATTTTCCACATTATCAATTTCGACAATGGATTCACTTTTAATCTTAGCCAGCTTATCTTTCATATATAAAACTCCTTTCAATAGATCATTCAACAAAAATAAAAAAACCTCAACCCCAAAGGGACGGAGGTTTCCGCGGTACCACCCTAATTGCCTTACGTACAGGCCACTCATAAATTAACGGTTAACACCGTCAGAGCTTACTGAATTTCAACTCTGAATCTCCGGACCGAACTTCAGATATATATGGTAAACGGTACTCCCAGCCATGGTACCATANNACCTACTTTTTCCTTCATTGACTTTCTTATCTAGTTTTGTATTCAGCTTATTCTGAATTATAACATATGGTATTCTTTATTACAATAATGGTAATTTTTTTAATCACCTTGCAAGCCTGTGCCTCATAATTTCATACATCAATATGGATGCGGCCACACCTGCATTTAAAGATTCCGCTCTG
>DPSW01000481.1 GCA_003527145.1 Clostridiaceae bacterium
CCGAAAGCGATTATAGCAATGCTTATGAGTTGGGCAGTCCTCAGGCCCATAAACATCAGGCTGTCAGTCCTCAAGCCTTCAATCCAAAATCTTCCCACAGAATATATTATGGCGTATAATAAGAAAATCTCTCCATTAAACTTCTTGTTTCTTCTATATATGATCAAGAATATAAACAAACCCAAATCCCATATGGATTCATATAAAAAAGCAGGATGCACCTTTACACCATCTACCATAATGCCCCAGGGGAGATCTGTGGGGCCTCCGTATGCTTCTCCATTTATAAAGTTCCCCCANNTCTGCCTATCGCTTGACCAAGTGCTATAGACGGTGCCACAATGTCAGCGGTTTTCCAGAAAGGGATATTCTTTGCCCTGGTAAAAAAGTAACCTGCCAAAACTGCTGCGATAAGGCCGCCGTGCACAGCAAGTCCGCCTTCTCTTGTATTGAGTATTTTAAGGATATCACCTTTGTAATACTCCCATTGAAAGGCCACGTAATATAGCCTTGCGCCTATTAAAGCAGCAGGTATGACCCACAAGGACAGATCAATAATATCATCAGGATTATACCCTTNNGCAAGAAAAATCCCCAGCAGCATGCCCATGGAAATCAAAATGCCATACCACCTAATGGATATTCCAAAAATATCAAATGCAACAGGATTCATTAGAACTCCTCCAATACTCATATAGATATATCTTCTTAGTATTATAAAATAAATCTCCAGCCTCTTTTAGCTCATTTCAGCAGCTCGAGGTAGGCTTGCATCAAGANNAATATAGCTTATGCAAGGGAAATCATCCAGCATAGCACAAACCAATGCTGATGCTTTCCATCTATAAATTATAATTACAAATCTGCAAAAATGTCAAGCTCCAGTGAAAACAGTACAAAAACCGCAGCTTTCGCTGCGGTTTCTTAAGCTTCTTTGCTGATGATATCTTTTACCTTCATCAAGCGAGTGATTGTACTTCTTTCACTCTCATCCAATTTCATTCTAATAAACCTTATAGTCTCTTCCAGGTCAGGTATAGTCCTATATTCCAGGGCGTTCACTCTTCTTCTGGTCTTTTCAATCTCATCGGCCATCAATTGGCAAGCTTTTTCTACCTCGGCCAATTCCAATAGCTTAGACATTATCCCATAAAGTTTGGATATGGCATCGTCCAGTTCTGATGAAGTTTGAGCGAAACCATAAGGATAAATACTCCCCTCATCGCCTTCAAGCTTCCTGATAAAATTCATAACAGGCACATTTACACTCATTACATTTTTTTTCTTTATATCCACCGTAATATTTTCCTTGGGAAAGGCTACGGCCTCCTCCAACATCTCAGGAGACATGACTGCACTGGCGAGCAAAAAGTCCTTAAAGGAATCTTGCAATTCTTCTTCGACCTTCATCCTAAGAGACTTATTCCTTTTAATCAACTCGATAAATCTTCTCATGAGCTCATCTTGTTTGTCCTTAAGGAGCTTATGACCTCTCTTGGCAGTGGATAGCCTCTTCTTAAGGCCGGTCAGCTCCATTCGAGTAGGATTCACATTCAGCTTAGCCATCTACTCAGCCCCTTTGTCTTCTTGTGGCAGATACTTGTCAAGGAACTCATCTCTGATTCTCTTGAGCTCACTTCTTGGGATGATCTTCAATAACTCCCACCCAAGATCCAAGGTGTCGATAATGCTTCTATTATTTTGATATCCTTGGTTTACATATTCTTTATCAAATTCTTCAGCAAATTTAGCAAATGCTTTATCAGCATCCGAAAGCGCAGATTCTCCCAGTATGGTAGCCAGTTCTCTTGCTTCTCTGCCTGAAGTATAAGCAGCATATAATTGATTCATTGTGTCAGCATGGTCTTCCCTTGTTTTTTTCTTGCCGATTCCTTTATCCTTAAGTCTCGAAAGAGAAGGAACAACGTTTATGGGAGGCTGCAAGCCCCTCTTATATAATTCTCTTGATAGTATGATCTGTCCTTCGGTTATATATCCTGTTAAGTCAGGAATCGGATGGGTGATATCATCCTCTGGCATTGTCAGTATCGGTATCTGCGTTATAGAGCCTTTCCTTCCTCTGATTTTTCCTGCTCTCTCATATATGGTTGAAAGGTCGGTATATAAGTATCCCGGATATCCGCGTCTGCCGGGAACTTCTTTTCTGGCTGCTGATGTTTCTCTCAATGCTTCAGCATAGTTAGTCATGTCTGTCAGTATTACGAGTACATGCATATCCTTCTCAAAAGCTAGATATTCAGCACATGTAAGGGCCATACGCGGTGTTGCAATCCTTTCTATAGCAGGGTCATTGGCCAAGTTTATAAATAATACGGCTCTATCTATAGCACCGGTTTTTGTAAAGTCATCAATAAAAAATTCAGCTTCTTCAAAGGTTATTCCCATAGCGGCAAACACCACAGCGAACTTCTCACCAGAACCCAAAACGTTTGCTTGTCTTGCAATCTGAGCTGCAACTTCATTATGGGGCAAACCTGAACCGGAGAAAATCGNNTATTCAATCCGTCTATACAAGAAATACCTGTTTGAATAAATTCATCCGGATAATCCCTTGCTACCGGATTCATGGGCACGCCGTTTATATCAATCTTCTTTTCCGGAATTATCTTAGGTCCATTATCCTTTGGGCGGCCTAGTCCGTCAAACACTCTGCCTATCATATCAGGAGAAACTCCTAATTCAAGGGGCTTTCCTAAGAATCTTACGCTGGTGCTCTTTAGATTTATTCCCGAAGAACCCTCAAAAAGCTGGATCATAGCTCTGTCTTCGTTGACCTCAAGAACCCTTCCGCGTCTCTTCTCACCGGTTTGCAATTCTATTTCAACCAGTTCTTCATATTTAACCCCTTCTACCCCTTCAACTATCATCAGCGGTCCTACTACTTCTCTAACTGTTTTATATTCTTTAAGCATTGAGGATACCTCCCTTGCTTAGGAGATTATCTACGCTGGCAGTCAATTCTGCATTAATATCATCGATTTTCTCTAAGTCTTCCTCGGCTATATACTTAGCACGGGCTATTTTATTTCTTACTTCCATTTTTTCTATATCCTTCAGATAAACACCTTGCTCCAGCGCTCTCTTCCCTTGATCAAAAAAGTTTAATATAAGTTTAAGCATTTTATTTTGCTTTGCTAATGAGCAGAAGGTGTCAACTTCATGGAACGCATTCTGCTGCAGGAAGTCTTCTCTTATGGACTTTGTTGCTTCAAGCTTTAGCTGGTCCTCCTCAGATAATGAATCTCTTCCTACCAGCCTTACTATCTCTAAGAGACCTGTTTCATCCTGGAGCAGATTCATTGCCTTTGCTCTGTTAGCCGCGAATTCAGGATCTATATTTTCATTCATCCATTCATCTATTTTTGTTTGATATAATGAATATGAATTTAACCAGTTTATAGCCGGGAAATGTCTCTTGTAAGAAAGAGCATAATCCAAGCTCCAGAATACCTTAACAATTCTTAAGGTAGCCTGGGAAACCGGCTCGGAAATATCTCCTCCCGGAGGTGATACGGCACCTATGACCGTTACGGCACCTTCCCTATTATCGTTGCCATAACATACTACTTTCCCTGCTCTCTCATAGAATTCTGCAGCACGCGATGCAAGGTAAGCAGGATAGCCTTCATCTCCAGGCATTTCCTCAAGCCTTCCTGACATTTCTCTCAGCGCTTCTGCCCATCGGGAAGTGGAGTCGGCCATTATAGCTACAGAATAGCCCATATCTCTGAAATATTCGGCTATGGTTATTCCCGTATATATGGATGCTTCTCTGGCAGCCACAGGCATATTGGAAGTGTTTGCAATAAGAACTGTCCTCTTCATAAGTGATTCCCCGGTAGTCGGGTCGATAATCTCAGGGAACTCCATAAGAACGTCTGTCATCTCATTGCCGCGCTCACCGCAGCCTACGTATACAACTATTTCAGAATCTGCCCATTTTGCAAGCTGATGCTGTACAACGGTTTTACCGGAACCAAAGGGGCCCGGAATTGCAGCTGTTCCGCCTTTTGACACAGGAAAAAATGTATCTATCACCCTTTGCCCCGTTAGCAGCGGTACTGTAGGGTTTAGCTTCTTCTGATATCCTCTGCCCTTTCTTACAGGCCATTTTTGCA
>DPSW01000347.1 GCA_003527145.1 Clostridiaceae bacterium
CTCTTGCATCCAAGACATTAAAGGTATGAGAGCATTTAAGCACATAATCATAAGCCGGAAGTATAAGCCCTTCGCCAATAACCCTCTTAGCCTCAGCTTCGTATGAGTCAAAGAACTTGAACAACAAATCAGTATCAGCCACCTCAAAACTGTATATCGAATGCTCTACCTCTGCTTTCTTAAATATATCTCCATAGGTTATCCCATTAACCCATTCAATGTCAAAAACATTATCGATTTCCTGGATATACATGGCGATTCTCTCCAGTCCATAAGTCAGTTCCGCAGATTCCAGTTCACAGTCAAATCCTCCGATTTGCTGGAAATATGTAAACTGCGTGATCTCCATACCGTCCAGCCANNCAGCCATACCTCCCAGCCTAAACCCCATGCTCCTAAAGTCGGTGCCTCCCAGTTATCTTCAACAAATCTTATATCATGCTTTTTAGGGTCTATCCCCAATGCCATAAGGCTTCCCAGATATAAATCCTGTACATTATCAGGAGAAGGCTTTAGTATAACTTGATATTGATGGTGCTGATAAACTCTATTCGGGTTTTCACCATACCTGGCATCGGCGGGCCTTCTGGAAGGTTCTACATAGGCAACTCTCCAGGGTTCAGGACCCAATGCTTTAAGAAAAGTATAGGGGCTCATGGTTCCCGCTCCTTTTTCAACATCATATGGTTGTGCAATGATACAATTATGCTTTGCCCAATAATTTTGCAGCGTGAGAATTATCTCTTGAAATGTCATAAATTTTCCTCCTTACAATCTTATTTAGTAAAAAAAATAAAACCTTCCATCCCTGTAAGGGACGAAAGGTTATCTTCCGCGGTTCCACCCTTATTGGCCGGCTGATGCCGCCCTCTTGTTAATTAAGCTCAGGAGTGCCTTTACCACAAACGAATGCTGATTTTCACCGGCCACCAGCTCTCTAAAATTCAAGTTATAGCTACTACTCTCCATCACAGCCAATAAAATAATTCTTGTAATATAATCTAGCAAAACCAAGTTATTTTGTCAATAGCATTAGGGCAAGTCCGTATCAATTTTAGGGCAGCAATCCTCAGCAGTATTGCTATTGGTCATATTTTGCTTGGTATTTTTTACGTCTTCGGCAAAATCTTTGACTTTATCTGCTGCATTGACTATAGCATCATTGATAACATTATTTACATTTACTGTGTCTTTATTTTGCCTTTCAACTTCAATGGTGCATTTGGTCAGCAATGCGGCAGCGGTTCCCAGGGCAGTTATCTGAGGCATAACTACAGCACTTATGGCCCCGGCGGTCACCGGTATATCCAAAATTACACTATCATCCTTTTTTACTCTTATTCGATTTACATTGCCTGACTTTACCACAGCTTTCAGTTTATCTATAACTTCACTGCCTTTTACAGATACTGATTCTGTCCAGTTTCTGCCGCTTGATTCTTCAATGCTTATTAAGGCATCAACCACATTGCCGTTGGCCTGTGTCAGTGCCTCCCGGGCTTCCTTATATGAAACGCCGGTCCTGTCCCTTATTATGTCTATCTTATCCAGCGTGATATCCATTTTACCCTCTCCTTTCATTGACCAGTTATAATTATTCTCTTTAGAGACTTTTTATGTTATTGATAAAATCCATGGATTTAAATCTTTTGTCCAAATGTTTTTGGACAAAAACATTGATAATTTTATCAATCTCTATAAAAATAGTATTATCAATTTTTATCGTATTTAATCTCGAAATAGGTGTGGACAATAAAAGACCAAATGTTTCCAAAGCTCCTGGACTCAGTTTAACTGCATTTTTGTCGGCTGTAAAACAGCGGCTGCACAAAGCTCCTCCCAAGTCGATACTGAACTTCCACAAGCTTTCTTCATTACCGCAATTTGCACATTTTGAAATCAACGGCCTGAAGCCGCTTAAATCCATTAGTTGCATCTGATAGGCACATGATAATATGCCTATAGGTATTTCATCATTAGATAGATAATATAAGGTTCTTGATAAAAGCAGAAATAATCTTTCACTTTGTATATCTTCATCCGTCACTGTGTCCGCCAGCTCAGCAAAATAAACGGCATAGGAAAGCTTTAACAAATCATTTCTGATATTATAAAAGGATTCTCTAAGCTCTCCTGTGCTTACATGATAGAAATTAGTCCCCTTGTACAATATCAGTTCACTGAAGGCAAAAAGCTCGCTGCTTGGCAAAAGGCTGCTTTTTGGTCTTCTGCAGCCTTTTGAAATAGCTTTGATCTTACCTTTGCTTCTTGTCAATATAGTCAGTATCCTGTCCGCCTCATTAATGTCTGTATATTTCAAAACAAGACCTTGTGTCTTAATGATTGCCATATTACACCTCTAATTATAACCTAAGGCCTTTAGAGCCGATAAGCTGTCCCTCCAATCCCTTTTAACCTTTACCCAGAGCTGCAGGTTCACTTTACAGTTCAATAAATTTTCTATATCAACTCTTGATTTGCTTCCTACCGCTTTAAGCATCGACCCTTGTTTCCCTATTATTATCCTCTTGTGTGACTCCTTCTCACAATATATGGTGGCATCTATATCAATTATATCTTTGTCTTTTCTCTCTTTCATGGAAGTCACTTCAACTGCAGTTCCATGAGGAATTTCTTCTCTGGCCAACAGAAGTATTTTTTCTCTTATATATTCGGCGACGATAAACCTTTCAGGAACATCCGTTATCATGTCTTGAGGGAAATACATAGGTCCTTCAGGCAAGAATTTCACTATTTCTTTTATCAAGTCATCTGTATTATTCCCCATTTTAGCGGATATGGGTACTATGCTGTCAAATATATTTTCATATAGTGTAATCTTTGCCAGAACGCCTTCCAATTCTCTCTTTGATATTTTATCAATCTTATTTAATGCCAATATTTTTCTCGTCTTAACATTCTTAACAGTATCAAATATGAATATATCTCCGCTTCCAATCTGGGCAGAGCAATCGATCAGAACCACAGTTACATCAACACCCTTTAAGGATTGCACAGCAGCACTTACCATATATTCACCCAGCTTATGCTTGGGTTTATGTATTCCCGGTGTATCTAAAAAAACTATCTGATGATCCTGTTGCGTCAATATACACCTTATAGTATTTCTGGTAGTTTGGGGCTTATCGGATATAATATTTAACCGCTCACCCATAAATGTATTTATAAGCGTAGACTTTCCCACATTAGGTCTTCCTATTATAGACACAAAGCCTGATCTAAAACCGCTATCCATATCATCTCCTCCTTCCATCATTTTATTTTTAATCATTGCTCTGGATGATAAATTGCCGATATCTCTTCTAAACTTCCTTGATTGCCTCAAATTCGGTAAATGCGTAAGGCAAAAGATCGCTCAATTTATATATCACGATTTTATGTCCATCTGTAAAAATAAGCTTCAAATCCAACCCAAACTCAGACATAAATTGCCTGCATATACCGCAGGGATAAGTAATATCATCGCTGCTGCTGACAATTGCAATGGCCTCAAATTCTTTCTCGCCTTCTGAAATTGCTTTTGTAAAGGCTGTCCTCTCAGCGCATATCGTAGCACCATAAGATGCATTTTCAATATTACATCCGGTATATATCTTGCCGGATTTACCGAGAAGTGCGGCTCCGACTTTAAAGTTGGAATATTTCACATAGGCCTTCTCCCTCGCTTCTTTGGCCTTCTCAATCAAAAAGTCATAACTCATTTGATCACTCTCCGAATTCTATTTTGACATACTCTGGAACTACTTGAATCCAGGTTATGCCTTTATTTATAAGGATCTCTTCCCCTTTTACATTTTTATATATAGTTTTGCCGCTTCGGCTGGATTTGTCCCATTCTATTTCAATAAGCTTTCCGCCCGTTAAAAGATAGCCCCTGTTCTTGCCAATATTTTTTATTTCCAGCCTTCCAACCTTATCTAACACTTTTACCCCTGCTCTTTCGACTATAATATTAGTTGCTTTAATGTCTTGTTTAGATTCCTTATCCTTCATATTATCGCCGTTTATCTGCCGATAATATACTTTTTCCTCTTTATTATATATATATGAGACCTTATATCTTTTATCATAATTTATAACAATTTTTTGTCCATCTCCACCATCAGGTATTACAAAATCATCGTTAAAATTGAAGTATTGAGGGGCGGTTTTATTTTCAAGCTTTTTATTCAGGGATACCTCCCTCATCATCCTTGTATTGGTATATAGATTATGGGGCATTTTTCTGTCAGTCGACCGCCAGAAAACCGGAGTACCGGTCAGATCATTATATGCATCTACCTTTAATGTTTTAATATCGCTTAATGCCTGAGGGCTGCCTCCGCAGTGAACATAAATAGAACCAAACTCTAAAGCTTTGTCAATAAAATATGGTCTTGCACTCCTCACAGGTCCGATCTTCTCCGAAGAAATATGATGGTATATGGCCATATACCTGGTGATATTGCCTTCTACAGGCATTTCATAAATTATGTCGGCTTCACTCAAACCGGATTGAGGCCTGGCGCTTATCTCATTATCTAGCATTACAGCAATAGGCCTGTATTTTATTTCTGCTTCATCCGTCACTGCCATGCCGGTAAGGGAACAGGTAAATTTATTTTCCTGAGCCGATTCTCCTATAGGTCCATTTTCACCCGTTGTGCTTGTTTCCGTGTCCTCATCCGGCTTTACCGGTTCTGCTTTAGGTTTACAGGCAGACCCTAATATTCCAATTATTGCAACAATTACTAAGAGAGCCCTCAAGGATGACTTCATTCTAACCCTTCTTTCATTATTTTACTGTGAAAAGCCCACAACTTTCATTCTGAACGAAACTAAGTTGAGTAAAGAATCTAACTAATATTCTTCGTTGCACTCAGAATGACGGCATATGCTTTTTTTACCCTGGATCGCTTCGTCACTAAAGTTTCTCGCAATGACGGGAAAGTATATGACCTATAGCATTATACTAATTCAGTAATACTTATTTTTTATTTTTCATTCCTATCTGCTGATTTTCAATATATTCAAAATATCATCTTGCTTCTTGAACATTAATATTTCATCTTTCCCGTCTTCATGATCATACCCCAAAAGGTGCAGCATTCCATGGACCAAAAGGAATGCGATCTCTCGTTCCTTGCTATGCCCATATTCCCCTGCCTGCTCAATAGCTTTTTCTACAGATATAACTATGTCCCCTAACGGCTGTTCTCCTTCGAAATGTTCTTCCGGGCCATCCTTAGACTCATCTTCAAACTCCAGCATGGGAAACGATAAAACATCTGTGGGTTTATCAATATTTCTAAATTTCTTATTAAGAGCCTGTATTTCTTGATTGTCTACAAAAGATATGCTGATTTCAAAGTTTTGATCCCATTCCTCATAATTCAATACGCCTTTTACGATCCCGTTTATAAAATTCTCCATGTCCTCAGCAACTTCCAATATGCTCTGGCGGCTATCAATTAATACTGTCAATATATCCACTCCCATTCTCACTGATATTTAATCTTCTTTAAGATTCTCAGGGTATTCTATCCTTTCATGAAAGATGCCCGCCAAAACCTTTACAAAAGCCTCGACAATGCTTTCTATATCCCTCAGGGTCAAGCTGCATTCGCTGAGTTGATTGTCATTTATTTTTTCAAAAAGTATTTTCCTTACTCCTTTTTCTACCCCATCCTTTGTAGGTTCGCTCAAGGACCTGATATAAGCTTCGGCGGAATCTGCCAACATAACTATGGCAGCCTCCTTGCTCTGGGGTTTCAATGAAGGATAGCGGAATTTATCTTCCTCCACCGAATCTTCACTCTGGGAAGCTATAGCTTTATGATAAAAATAGGCTACTAGAGTATTTCCATGATGCTGACCTATTATATCGATGACTTTGGACGGCAACTTATATTTTTTGCCAGTTTCTATTCCATCTTTTACATGAGAAATAATGATCGATGCGCTTAAGCTGGGAGAAATTTTATCATGAAGATTTTCTTGCGTTAATTGATTCTCTTTAAAGAAATAAGGTCTTTTGAGCTTTCCTATATCATGATAATATGAGCCGACTCTGCAAAGCAAAGCATTTGCTCCTACCTCTTCTGCAGCAGCTTCAGAAAGATTGCCTACCAATATGGAATGATAATAGGTTCCGGGGGCTTCTATCAAAAGCCGTCTCAGCAGCGGCTGATTGGGATTGGATAGCTCAAGAAGCTTCATTGGTGTTATAATGTCGAATACAGATTCAAAAAAAGGTAGTAAGCCGATTGTAAGCACTGAAGTAAAAATCCCGCCTACAATACCATAGCTGACATCATAGATAAAGGATTTGGTCTCAATATTATTGATGAGCCCAAAACTAAAGATAGACAAAGCATTTATAAATGCTACTGCTAATCCGGCATAAATAACCATGCTTCTATGATGAGTTTTTGAAACTATGATAGAACCCAAAATCCCTCCAAGCAATACAGATATCATCAAAGCGTTATTAAAATCTGTGACAAATCCTACTATTATAGTCATCAGTACGTANNTCTGGTATCTGCGAGGATTGTTATAATAAACGCACAGGCAGGTATAGGCATTATATAAAATGAAATATGTCTTGTTCCAACTGCTATTAATAGAATAATAACGATGATGATGCTTGTCAAAAGCAATGCCGAATTGCTTGTCCAAATATTAGGGCAAAAACGCCATATATATAAACAAAATATTATCATGGAAACCATTATTAAAGCTCCGTACGATAAAATAATCCTTAAACCATTGCCGCTTTCATCCTTTAGAAGCCCATAGGCCTTCAGCAGCTGTATTTGCTGACTGTTGACTTCTTGACCCTTGCTTATGATCCTTGTGCCTTTTTTTATCAGGATTTCATCAATATCGGCCCGAGCTTCACTTTTTCTCAAATTTGTTTCTGTTTCATCATAAAAGAGATTTGGCTTTATTATTGTCATAGCGATTTTTGAGCCTACGTCGTTCAGTTTGCTTCTTTTAGGCAGCTTTGAAAAAAAATCGGCTATTTCC
>DPSW01000293.1:0-7188 GCA_003527145.1 Clostridiaceae bacterium
GCTTTATCGGCTTCCCGTCAAAGGTTATGATCAGGTTTCCTGTATCCCTTACAGCCGCCCTTACTCTTTCACTGCTGCTGATTTTAGGCAAGCCTAATTCAAGGCAATGGCCCGGCTCAGTGCAAAGCTCGCAGCCTTTGTGCTTTTCACAGCCGGACCCGCCGTATATATTAAGCCTTCTGGCCAGCTCCGTCCTGGCAATGATTGCAAAGCATTTTGCAGCTTCCTGATGAGAGATTTCCTTAATATTGAAAGCAGCCATCCTGCCTATCAATTCCCATATGGGGACGGAATGCTCTTCAGAGCTTTNNTATATTACATCGCATTTCCGTCTCCCCCCTGCTTATATTTATAGCGGGGTTTTGGAGCACCGTCTCTATATTTGCCTCTGGTCTGAAGCCCTCCTATTCCGTTTATTCCCGATACGGTGATTTGGGAAATCTCCTCGGAGGATACTATCTTGTCTATAGGAGCTAAAGCCACCTTTGAACATGCTTTGACAGGATCCAATGCGTGTATCAATATCCTATCGGGAGAGCTGGCAAAGTTTGCTCCGGCCTCAAGGATCGCCTCATAATGAGATTGGCAGGCGCCGGCAATGATCACAAGCTCATCCAAAGAAGGCTGAAACATCCTAGCTTCTTTTACAGATTGTATAAAGCTGCTTGAATTTCTGTAGCTTTTTATATCAGATAAGTCCTTGCTATCCTTGAGCAAACCGTCATGGCCTGTTACAACCAGGATGTCCGGCTTCACCTCTTTTAACAGCTCTTTAATATGCTTCGGCTGTTCTTCTTCTCTCAACTCATATCCAAAGGCCTCTATGCCCATATTTTCATATTCCTTCAAACAAAGCTTCAGATATTCACCATCACCATCCAAATGAAGAACCCGGCCAGGCTTCTTAAACACATTGGCTTCTTGTCTCTCTTGCCTTCCCCTTTTTTTGTTTGTCTTGCTTTTGCCGGATTCACTGATCTTCCTTGCAAAAACTTCTCTATCCCTGTCTACATCTTCTTCGGACATGGGTATCAAATCCGCTTCCGGCGAATCTGCCAGGAGCCTTACGTTCACGCCCTTTAGTAGAACAGTTTTACCCTTATCCCTATTTTCTACTATATTGCACACTTTGAAAATTACATCGCAGCCATAGGATTTTCTTCCCACAATATCACCAGGTTTAATCACCACTGCGCCATCACCCCTAAACTATTGGAAGTTATACTATATACTATGTAGTCCCTATATATGGGGTGACAGGAGTTTTTTTGACTCATGTTATTATATTTCTAAAATCATTTACAAAATCCATCATGAACGCTTTGTCATCTACCGTCTCATGATATTTTTTGATAAACTTTTTCTTGGACCACTCTCTTTTCCCGCTGTAGTACCTCTCCGTGATCCGCCAAAACCTCTGAGGGAATTCGGACAGGGATAATATCAACAGTAGTTCGTCATCAGTTATAGGCTTTACCATGTCATAATCTGTCAGCATATCCATGGCTATATCTATATCAAAGGAGAACCTGCGCATCACCCTCTGTATGACCGCAGCCACATCATAACAGGACAGCTCGTGGCAGCTGTAGTCAAAGTCTATTATGTCCACTCTGCCCTGCTTCCCCATTATAATGTTATGGTATGTATAATCATGATGGCATATGGGCTTTAACGCCTCCGCTGCTTTGCAAAGCATTTTGTACCTTGAGCTTTTCAATGTATCATACGCCCTCCAGCCCATCTCTATGAAGAAGTCCACATCCTCCATAAACATTTTATCGAATTCATCCTTGTCCTTCTTTTGAGTTACAGCTTTTTTATAATCCAGCATATTATTTATTCTCTTTATATAGTTGTTCTCCCACTTTCCTATATCGTTTCTCTCTGCTGCGCCGGTTGGGGTTATGTATCCCTGCCCGTATATATGCAATTGAGCAAGGGTTCTCATGGCCGCAGAACGGTCATAAGGATTTGAGAAGCTGCATTCTCTTCCAGATATAAAATCCTCCATGATGAATATTCTTCCTTCATCAGTGACAAAAGGCAGCCCTTGATCGGAAATCAGAAATCTGTCCAGGTTATGAAAGCCTCTTCTATAGATATATTCTTTCATGCCATGTATATATAGAAGCTTTTCAGGGTCTTTTTTTGATTCTTTGATAATCTTGATCCCCTTGTCCGTATAAGCCATGTATACTCCTCTTAAGGGCTTGATCCCTTTAACCTTTATGCTAAATTTTGATGCAATAGCTTCAATATCCATATAAACCTCCTTAGATAGAGCTCAGAATTCAGAGCTCAGGGTGAGTGTATTCCTTTTGGGTCTTTTAAATAAAGTTTTGCATTAGAATCATCCTTTAATAATATGAGCATATGACCTCCATTATTAACAAATTATCTATAATTTCTAACAAGTTATGCACAGCCTATCCACATATTGTGAATAAGCCAAAAGCCCTGGCAGGAAATTCTTATGTATTGAGGTTCAATAGATTGTCTTTGTTAACAAGCTGTGGATAATTTCACCCAAATTTTTTAAATCATAGCAATAAAATCTAAAATATTCATATGATAAAGTAGTTATTCATTCACCAGAAGATTTAGGAGGTGGCCAAACCTAAATGATAATAGGTATAGACGGCAGAGCTGCATTTTGGTATCGCGGAACGGGCATCGGCACCTATGTATATCAGCTCATCAACAAGCAAAGCCAACTGGACAGAGATAATCATTATTATGTTTTAATACCCCAGGAATCTGAATACAGCTTTATTTGGGGAGATAATTTTCATAAAACGCCTGTGGATAACCTTAGGAAGGATAAGTTTTGGGAAGAGCTTCAGATAATGGAGGTGCTCCTGGATAGAAAGGTGGACTTATATCATATACCTCAGAACGGCATAGGCATGCCCAAAAAGAAGATATGTCCCTTTGTTGTTACCCTTCATGACGTAATACCGATAACTATGCCGGAGACAGTCGGGCCCTATTATTGCAAAAAGTTTTTGGATAGCATTCCCGAAATATTGGAGAATAGTGATGCAATACTTACAGTATCTGAGTTTTCAAAGGCCGATATCTGCAGAGAGCTGGGCATCCCCGGTGACAAGGTATTTGTAAGCAGACTGGCGGCTGAGGACATTTATACTCCAATAAATAAAAATGCGGCAAAGGCTTACATAAAGCAGAAATATGGCATTGAGAACGACTTTTTTCTGTATGTGGGCGGATTTAACCCCAGAAAAAACATACAATCCTTGCTTTTAGCCTATGCTCATATTAAAGAAAAGCTGAAAAAGAACTATAAGGTTGTGATCTTGGGCAAAGCCGGGCGCTCCTATGAGGATTTGGTCAAGCTTTGCGACGATCTGAAGATCAGCGGCTCCTGCATATTCACAGGCTTCATACCCGTAAATGATATGCCGTGGTTTTACAGTGCCGCCGCTGTTTTTGTTTACCCTTNNGGTTCGGCCTTCCTGTAGTAGAGTCAATGGCCTGCGGCACTCCCGTAATAACCTCAAACATAACTTCACTGCCTGAAGTAGCCGGAGATGGGGCCATCACAGTCTCTCCAAAGGATTATGAGGCTATAGGCTCTAATCTGCTGCGCCTGGTTGAGGACGAGGAGCTATATGCATATATGAGCAGAAGAGCACTGGAGAGAGCGGCTATGTATTCCTGGGATAAAACAGTGAAGGAAACGTTGGAGGTATATAGGAGGGTTAGTCTGTAATACTAGATTCCGGCCGCTGGCCTTGAGCATGACTCTGAAGCTATTAAGCGCAGAACTTAAATTCGGGGGAAAGCCGGATCTGACATCATACCGGAACCTCCCCCGGTCAAGCAAAATTTTTTCTATATTTGCCAGGGGACATGCCTATCAATTCTTTGAAAGCAGCGGCAAATTTGCTTGGATTATTATAGCCTACCCTGCCCGCAATGGTCGTAATATTATCCTTGGTCTTGCGCAGCATTAAAGCCGCAGCATGCATACAGTAGGAACGCATGTATGCATAGACGGAGGTCCCATAAATAGCTTTGAAAAGCAGCTTTGCATATGAAAATCATTGTACATCAAATCAATACCGGGAAACACCTTGTACAAGGTCAAGATACCTTCTCCTGCCAGATCTTTCATTCTATAAACGGTACAATCTTCTTCTCTCTTTATCATATTCACATTATTGCCATAAAATATATTCTCTTTCATGGAGCTTCGTAGTAATCAGTAACTATTAGTCTGCTGCCACTGAATTCCACCGTAATTGTAACGGGAATGTTCCAGCTTCCACCAACAAGTTCGTTGCTATCATCATAAATCTCATATGTATACCAGTAGGTTGCCTTGCCTCCAGTGATCCAATGGCACGCCAATGGAAAGAGCAGTCTGTTTATCTCTTTGACGGAAGTATTTCCCTGAGAAGAAATTCNNTATATCTCATCAGAAACCATATCTGCATAGGTGTTGTCGCCGCCATATGTAGCATAGCTACCTTTTACCATTGCAAAAACCTTTGCTCCGATATATACGGACTCGCAAATATATAGGAGAAATAGGACTGCCAAGCATAGCAGAATCATTTTCTTGCCCTTTTTCAAAGCAAAACCTCCTTAATACTTCACATAAAAAATTTCAAATCTATCAGTGATAAAAAAATATGATATCTTAATTATATCCTAATACAGGCTTTATTCTATATCGATTTTATCAAGCTTATTCGATTTTTTTGNNGCTTTGCAGCCTTCCTCAATTCCTTCCATAATAATTCTGCTGAAACTTCTGATTTCTTCGGCTGCTTTGGGAGGCATTGAATTCACTATCGCATTTGCCGCATTCAGCTTGTATTTTATAAGTTCTTTTATCAATGCTTCATTCATTCTTTTCACCTCCGAACCATATTTTAAGCTTCTCCTCCTCAAATTTTGCTTTTCTTATGCTGAGATCCAGCAAAGTCCTGGGGAGTGTTATGTTCCTCTTGATGCTTCCTGCTTTTATTATCAACTGGTCTCCCTTTTGATTGAGTGAAAGATCCTCTTTATCTATAAAAGGCATCTCAATCGTCATCACATAATCCTCTCCGTCCTTATCTACCCTCTGGGCCCTCCCATTGAATTTTATTGTAGTGGGGTCTTCGCCCTTAAATATTTCTCCGGCCATTCTATGAAGCATCTTTATCCCCACAACTTCGGTTTCAAAGAGCGGCGCATAGTATATAGGTATCGGCTCGAAGCTTTGGATTATCTCATCCTTATACTTCCTCTGTATATCCTTCCATACCTTAAAGTAATCATCTTGAACGTTCTCTGGGATCACTCTGTTTACCACTATGGCGTCTACATTAAAATCATATATATTCAGATAAGTAAAGCTTCGCTGCGCCTCTTTTATAACCATCTTCTCCGGATTGACTACTATTCTGATGCTTGTAACGGCCCTGTCGGAAAAAATCTTCTTCATCTCGTCCAGCTGATAATACATGTTGNNTGATAGCTTTTTTCTTTATGGGGAAAAGCTTTTCCATCCACCACCTGAGCATTTCAGGGAAGCTTAATAGCGCCAGCGTTTCGCCCGTGGGCGCACAATCGATGATGATCACATCAAACCTTTCTTCCTTATAATATTTCAGCACCCTGAGGAGGCTGAGCAAATCCTCCATACCGGGGAAAACAGTCAACTCCTCAGTTGTTATATCCTTAACAGCTTTGGAGGTGAAAAGCTCTGTGAAATATTTCTGTACCTTGCCCCAGCCTTCTTCTACCTCATGTATGGCGTCTATCTCCTGTGCCCACAGCCTTTCATTGATTTTTACCGGCTCGCTGCCCAGTTTCACATCAAAGGAATCTCCCAGGCTGTGAGCGGGATCAGTGCTGACAATCAACGTCTTATTCCCCTGCTCTGCGCTTTTCACCGCTGTTGCTGCGGCTATACTGGTCTTTCCCACTCCGCCTTTTCCTGTATATAATATTATTCTCATAGGTTCAGCCTCCTTTTTTAATCAGCAATATTGAATAAGAATTCACCTGTATAGCTTGAGCTGCTTCCACAAACTATCAGCCATCGGATGATATAGTTATATATTCCTTTTTACGAATATTTCGAGATGCGAACTATTTGGTTTTTTAAAAGCCCATTTCCATGGGCAGCTATTCAATGCTTATTTTTTTGATATCATTCTTCTGCTCTGCAGAGTCATTGAAACTCAATCCCTTCTGCAGCTTGTTCATTATCTTCATCGCTATATGGGCCATAGATTGTTTCTCTTCCTCTGTAAGATCCTGCAGTATCATATTCAGGTATTTGCAGATCAAGTCTTTGAGATTCTTTACCAGGTTAGAGCCCTCCTCCGTGAGTTTGAGCACCACTATTCTTCTGTCGGCCTCGCTTCTTTCTCTCGCTATATATCCCTTCTTCACAAGCCTGTCGACTATTCCCGTGGCTGTGCTCATTGGAACATTAATGTACTCCACTAATTCCGTCATTGTTACCTCACTGCTTTTATATAGGAGCAGCATGGCAAAAATCTCGAATTTTGAAAATTTCAGATCCAGCTCAATCCATTCTTCAGGAAAGAATAGCTTTTTCAGATTTACTATTAATAGATCAACTATATCCTCTAGATCAAACATTAATTCATCCTCCGAATACTTCGTATATCGAAATATATTGATTTAATGATAATCCTATAAGGCTATTTTGTCAATAGCAATATTCCCTTGAGCACAGCAATTTGCTAAGCTGATATGTCAGCATTATGATTTCTGCTTTACTCTTCTCCCCGGCTTCAGTCCGCTTTCAGGGTCAACAACAACTTTTTCACCTTCATCGAGACCGGAAAGGACTTCTATGAAATCATCATTCTCAATACCACATTCTATGGTTCTAAGCTCCAGCTTATTGTTTTTCACAATGAACACTGAGTCTTTTCCATCCAAATCAAAAACTGATTTATCAGGTATATATATGCTGTCTGCCTTTTCTTTAGTTATAATATCTACATCCAGCGTATATCCGGGTTTAAGCTTAAGAGCGGTGTTGTCAAAGCTTATCCTCACCTCAACTCTTTGCTGTTCCACTCCCAGGGTCGACAATCTGTTTTCTGCTTTAGGCGCTATAAAATATACCTCTCCCCGTATACCTTTATCACCCAAAACATCACCGGACATAACGGCTTCCTGTCCTTCTTT